>JBIKSB010000038.1:0-7619 GCA_044348855.1 Ilumatobacteraceae bacterium
CCCACGCACACATCCCAACTGCCTGGCCACACATCTTTGGTGTCGGCGCGCTTGTGCACCAGCAATTGCCCCGCATGAGACACCACAGCAATAAATACGGAGCGATGCCAGAGTGACTCTGCGCGCATCTGCGCACGAGTCACCAAACCCAGCACGTTTCCGGCTGCGTCAACCAATTCCACCATCTCAGAAGGTGAATTATCGGGGTGCGCGGCCGTCGAAGTGGTCATCACCATGTGCCTACCATGGGGTATGGCAAAAAACACTCTCACCACCGACGACGCTCGCGAACAACACGGCGCACCCGATGGTTTATTGGAACAAGCCAATGATGTCTTTGACGACATGGTGTCACTGCGTCGTGATCTTCACGAGTGGCCAGAGATCAGTAATCATCTCCCCCGCACACGTGATCGAGTTCTCGAATCACTACAAGGGCTCCCTCTAGATATCACCTTGCATGAAACAACAAGCGGAATCGCCGCCATGCTCACGGGTGGAAAGCCCGGACCCACAGTGTTGTTACGCGCCGACATGGATGCGCTTCCCATGCCAGAAGACTCCGATGTCACTTTTAAGTCTCGCGTGGACAATGTGATGCACGCATGTGGACACGACACCCACACAGCGATGTTGATGGGTGCTGCAAAAATTCTCAGTGCACGCAAAGCAGACATTGCTGGCCGCGTCTTGTTTATGTTTCAACCCGGCGAAGAGGGGTATAACGGAGCATCCGAAATGATCAACGAAGGATTACTTGATGTGGGAACTGAATCACCCATCACGGGAGCATTTGCCATTCATGCAGCCTCGAATATCCCTGGTGGATTTCTTGGTCTCAAAGGCGGCACCATGATGGCATCGAGTGATTCATTCGTCATCACAGTGAAAGGAAAAGGAGGACACGGCAGTGCACCTCACTTCACATTGGACCCTGTGCCCATTGCATGTGAGATTGTTCAAGCTTTGCAAACTCTTGTCACGCGGCGCATTGACGTCTTTGACCCGGGCGTGATTACCGTGACACAAATTCACACTGGCACAACAAGCAATGTCATTCCAGAAACAGCAATGATTAATGGAACAATGCGCGCTGTGAGCGAGCGTACGCGCACGTTGATTCATGACGGCCTGCGTCGAGTAGCCGAAGGCATTGCTGCAGCACACGGCTTGGAAGTTGATGTGGAACTACTCATCGGGTACGACGTCACAGTGAATGATCACAAGTACGCGTCGTTTGCAGCCGATGTCGCCACTGCAGTCTCAGGTGATCGCAATGTGCGCATTATGGACAACCCTGTTATGGGTGCAGAAGATTTCAGTTACGTGCTGAATCGCGTACAAGGCGCGATGATGTTTTTGGGTTTGATGCCAGAAGGAATGGACATCATGAAAGCTGCCCCTAACCACAGCAATCGTGCTGTGTACGAAGAGAACTACATGCGTCGTGGCACCGCCGTCTATTCCGCCATGGCATTGCGCCACTTGGGCGTCGCTCTCAGCTGATGTATCAGTTCACTCTCGACTGGATTGAGGAGAACTGGAAAGACTCCTTAACTCTGCGCCAGTGGTGGCAGTTGATGAATGATGCTCAACTATCGTTTCCGCGTTGGCCCTCAGCATGGTTTGGGCGTGACAGCAGCGAAGCCGAGCAGAACGACATTGCCCGTGCTTTCGCAGACAAGAAAGTTCTTGGACCCCCAACTGGCTTAGGTGTGCTGATGGGTGCTCCCGTCACGATGACCTTTGGTACTGAGGAACAAAAACAACGCTGGCTACCCAACTTGGCAAACGGCACTGAAGGCTGGTGTCAGTTATTCAGTGAGCCCGGTGCTGGTTCCGACCTTGCAAGTGTCTCGTGCAAAGCAGAACGAGATGGTGACGAATGGGTTATCAATGGCCAAAAGGTGTGGACATCAGGCGCATTACATTCCACTCGAGGCATGTTGGTTGCTCGCAATGACTTTGACCAACCCAAACACAAAGGTTTGACGTACTTCATCATCGATCTTGAACAGCCCGGCGTGGAAATTCGGCCCATCAAACAAATGAATGGCCTTGCACATTTCAACGAAGTGTTCTTCAACGACGCGCGGGTCAGCGATGCTGATCGTGTTTCCGACATCAATAACGGATGGGCAATCACCGTCGCTACCTTGGGTTTTGAGCGAAGTGGTTTATCCGAAGGTGCAGGTGGCGGAGTGCGTGTGCCTGCAGGAAAGCAAGCGGACAATCTCGATCGTGCCGTCGGTGAACTTCTTGAACGTGTGAAAGCGTCGAAGTCGCATCCTGATGAATACGGCGGCCTTCTCTCATCCCTAAAGAAAATCGATCGCCCACAAGGGATAAATGCAGTACAACAACAATCAATGATTGATCTGCATATGAATGAGCGCATCGCCGAAATGACTCGTGAGCGCATCACATCTTCGATGAAGAAGGGTCAGTCCCCTGGCGCCGAAGCATCGACAATGAAACTTCACTGGACGAACGGGCTTCGTATCTCCCGTGATCTCGGAATGGAACTTCTCGGAGCAGACGGAATGTTGACCGGTGGAGATTTGCCAGTTGAAGGCAAGGTGCAGCACTTCTTCCTGTCAATGCCATCTGCATCCATTGCTGGTGGCAGCGACGAGGTGCAACGCAACATCATCGGTGAGAAAACTCTAGGACTTCCCAAAGACGCACAAGCCGATCCAAAGACACCATTCAAAGACATTCCAAAGAACTGACATGACACTGATTTCAAGCGGCATATGTAATCCCCGCAATCTTTCCATCAACTCAAAAGGCAGCATCCACGATGATGCAACCGCAACTGAGTTGGGTTTTCGTGCCGGAACTGTTGCAGGTGACATTCACTTAGAACAGTTCGGTGGAATTCTGGTTTCCGCGTTCGGACAGCAATGGTTTGAGACAGGTTCTCTCAGCATGTATTTCATGCACGCCACTGCCGATGCCGAACCAGTTGAGGCAACTCTTGATGTAGCTGAACATGCGACTCCCTTGAACAATGCGCAGGTTTCAGCGCGAATGCAGACCCCTCAAGGCATCACCGTTGCCGAAGGAACAGCGAGCGTGGGCAACGTTGCATCTCCTACTGCGTTGTACTCACGTGATCGCCGAGGTGTTGATGCATCAACTCTCAAAATGCTTCGTCACGCAACAGTTGGTCGTCCACTTGAGACAATCACGCGACAAGCACCCGGAGCTGACCAAAAACTTCGCCAATCAGGCGGCGTCATGACATCACCGCTTGATTGGTATGTCGAAGATTCACCGTGGGGCAGACCCATCTGCTCTCCGCTCACAATGTGCAGAGTCCTTGTCGCAGGCATGACCGAATCCATCGAGAAGGAATGCGGCGACTTTGTGGGCCTCTACGGAGCCATTGAGATTAAGAACCACAATGGACCGCTTCTCTTAGACGCCGATTACACCATCACTGGTCGCGTGCTTGATGTCTCTGATTCACCGAAGACAGAAGTGCTCTGGTTTACAACCGAAGCTCGAGTTGCCGGTGAACCAGACAGTGCGCCGATCGCCAGTCTCACGATGATGACCAGACTGCTGAAAGATTCATCGCCGCTCTATTCGGCGTAGGTCTGATTTAGTCAGGAATCCAGTTGCCATGGAATCCATTAGGGATTCGCACTGGAACATGAACAACTGCAATTGGGTCTTCCATAATTGCTTGTGCATCAAAGACAGCAAGATCTGATGTCTGCGTCTGGGTATCCAATCGCAATGCCATCACGTAACCATCGTCTTCGGTCTTTGCACCATCACGTGGAATAAAGACAGGCTCGCCATATCCGTAGCGTGCGGTGTCTGTGCGCGCTTCAACGCGTCGACTATCAAGATCGACCTTGATCAATGTCTCTTGCGCAAAGTTTTGTCCGATTCCAGCGAAGTATCCGTACTGATTGCGTAAGCCGACGAACGACTCATTAATACGAGGGAACTCTTGCGGGCGATCATCGATGCGCTCACAAGTATGTGTACCAGTCACGGTGTTTAAACGCCACCGGTCAAGCGTTGACGGACCTTCGCTAGGGCCACGACGTTCACGATCAAACATCTTCTCGTGACGTGCAGCGTCAAGCACCACTTCGTCACCATCGTCATATGCATTCATCGGATGGAAGATGTAACACGGATCAATGTCAATCCACTTCACATCTTCGCCATTACCTTCGCGCGGTAAAAGACCAATGCGAGCTTGGTAACTGTGATCCCAGTAATACGGAAGGCTTGCGCCAGACATTGCCGCATCGATGTTGAACACAGTCGGAAGATCAAAAACCAAGATGTACTTCTGCGTGAATGCAATGTCGTGAATCATCGGTCCACCAGCAGTTGGAATATCAACATGTCGACGGACGCGACCATCAGTTCCGACGACGAGATACTGCACTTGGTTACCCCAACCCCAGAAATACGTCATCACATGTAGTTCGCCGGTGAGTGGGTCACGCTTCGGATGCGCTGAATACGCATGCGGGAGGGAACCACCGAGGTTCGAGACCCGAACTGTCGCAAGGTCGTACGAGAGTTCCACGGGTGGCGCTCCTGCTTCAACAATTGCAAACGTTTGTCCGTTATGACCGATTACATTGGTGTTTGCAGCAAACTGCTGATGATCGGCTGGCCAATCAGACAACGGTTGTGATTCACCCAGCAATGTCGCTACTTCGTTATTGCGCACCCAACGATTGCGATACCACTCTGCCTGGCCTCCGCGAATACGCAGTCCGTGCACCATGCCATGTCCCGTGAACCAGTGATACTTCGCACGATTCACGTCGCCGATCGGGTTGGGTCCATTGCGGAGATACCGGCCATCCAGTTCGGGCGGCAATGTGCCCGTGACTTCAAGATTGAAGACAGTCACTTCCTCCGTCACCGGAGCAAGATTGCCTTCAAGGAATGGATTTGAGCGCTCGTTTTAAAGAGTGGACATAAACGAATGGTAGCAAAGTAATTCAGGGGCCTAGAACGGTGAATTAGGTTCAGGGGATGGCAAATGGCAAAGTAACACTTGGATACAGCACCGGATATTGGGGAAGTGGTCCCCCTGCAGGCGCACTAGAAGCCATCCTTGAAGCCGATCGATTGGGTTTTTCTAGCGTGTGGACTGCCGAGGCATATGGAAGTGATTCACTCACTCCACTTGCATGGTGGGGTTCACAAACAAAAAATGTGCGCTTGGGTACATCCATTGTGCAGATGAGTGCACGTACGCCAGCTGCCACTGCAATGGCTGCCATGACAATGGATCATCTCAGCAATGGTCGATTTATTTTGGGGCTCGGTGCATCTGGTCCACAAGTTGTTGAAGGTTGGTACGGACAGCCCTATCCAAAACCTTTGGCACGTACACGTGAATATGTAGACATTGTGCGCCAGATTGTTGCGCGACGTGCGCCCGTGGATTTTCATGGTGAGTTCTACGACATGCCATATAAAGATGGCACAGGTTTAGGAAAACCGCTCAAGAGCACCATTCATCCACGTCGTGACAGCATTCCTATTTATCTTGGCGCAGAAGGACCCAAGAACGTGGCTCTCTCTGCAGAAATATGTGACGGCTGGTTGCCATTGTTTTTCAGTCCGAAAGAAGATGCGTACTACCGCAATTGTCTGAATGAAGGTTTTGCAAAAAGTGGTGAAGCTAACAAAGCCGATCGTTTTGAAGTGGCCGCAGTACTCACTGTGATTCCAGGTGACGATGTAGAAAAATGTGCAGACATGGTGCGTCCATTTCTTGCGTTGTATGCCGGTGGCATGGGAGCCAGAGGCGCAAACTTTCACTTCGAAGTTTTTGCACGCATGGGATATGAAGACGTGGCACTCAAAGTGCAAGATCTCTATTTGGCCGGCAAGAAAGATGAAGCAGCGGCAGCTATTCCATTGGCGATGGTGGAAGATGTGGCACTCATTGGGCCACCGGACAAGATTCGCGATGAAGCAGCAAAATGGAGAGAGACATGCATCACCAGTTTCTTAGTGGGCGGGCCTGCTTCGGTGCTGGAGTCATATGCCGACATGCTTCTTGGCTAGAAATTGTGAGGCGTAGCCGTTCACTTCTATGGTGTGAACATGCTTGATATTCAAGTGCTCCGCCTCGATCCAGATCTGCCCCTCCCCGCCTACGCTCATGCTGGCGATGCAGGTGTTGATCTACATGCGCGCCACGACACCGTCATTGCCCCGCAAGGCGGTCGTGTGTTGATGCCCACAGGCATTGCCATTGCTATTCCCGAGGGATACGCCGGATTTGTGTTGCCGCGCAGTGGACTTGCCCTCAAGCACGGCATCAGTGTGGTGAATACACCTGGCCTTATCGACTCTCACTATCGCGGTGAATTAATGGTGGTGTTATTGAACACCGACCCCGCTCGCCCATATCACATCTCGCGCGGAGACCGTATTGCCCAATTGGTAATCCAACGCGTCGAGCATGTGCAATGGAATGAAGTCACCGCATTAGACGACAAGGATCGCGGCGGTGGCTTTGGCCACTCAGGTCGTTAACTTTCGCGGCGCGGCACACGCTGCGACAACACACCTGCTTCGGTAAGTCGCAGCACTTCCTCGTGTGAAAGTCCTGCTAATTCACCAAGAACTACTTCGTTGTCTTCACCGCGAAACTTTGCTGCGCCCTCGGTAGATGTATCGGAGCCCGAAAACACCCATGGTGAATTCGGCACGCGAAAGGTGGAACCAGATCTGTCATCCACATTGATCAACACATTTCGTTCCTGTGCCCAATCGGTATCTGCAATCTCTTTCATGGTGCGCATCACACCCATTGCCAAACCAGATTGCGCCATCACATCTTCAATTTCTTGTGCAGTCTGTACAGATTTCGCCCATTGACGAATCACTGCAACCAATTCATCAAGATGTTGCAATCGAGTTTGCACATCCACAAAACGAGCATCTTGTAGAAGTTCTGGTCTCTTCATTGCAGTAACAAATAAATCAAAAGTGCCACGCTCTGCAGGGTGACCACTCACAACAACATATGTGCCATCACCTGTTTGCAATATGGGATAGTCACCGGGCTGAAATGAACGAATCACATTGGGTGATACTTCATCTTCAAACAATTCATTGTGCACGTGTTCATTCACATACAACATTGTTTGTGCCATTGAGATATCAATGTGTTGACCCTGGCCAGTAGATGTGCGTTGAAACAATGCGGCCAGAATTCCCGCCGCTGCTTCCATGCCCGTGTACACGTCGGCATGGCTATGTGGATCATTGGTTGCCACCCCGCCACGGGCACGTGCCTGTAGCCCTGTCATTCCCGTTTCTGCATTCACCACTGTTGCGTACGCGCGACGGCTCTTCCATGGCCCAGTGCTTCCATAACCACTAATAGATGCATATATAAGGCGTGGATTGATGTCTTTCAGCACGTTGTACCCAAGACCTAATTTGTCCATCACGCCACCACGAAAGTTCTCCACCAGAACATCGCAATGCTGCACCATTTTTTTCACAAGCTCAATTGCCTCGGGATGTTTGAGGTCCATTGAGATGTTCTGTTTCCCTACGTTTTGTTGCGCAAAGTATGTAGACATCGAACCCACGCGCGGGTACGCAAA
>JBIKSB010000039.1:0-7382 GCA_044348855.1 Ilumatobacteraceae bacterium
ACATCATCGGGGGGCAATCCACCATCTTTTTGTGACAACGACATAGAACCGCGTGTGGGATGAAAACGCATGCCGAGATCTTGTGCCGCTGTGATTTCCGCAGTGAGTAGATCTCCCCCGCCGCGAGGATGGAGATACAGATGATCTGTGGAGGTTGTGCAACCGGAAAGTGCAAGTTCGGCAAGTCCCACCCATGCAGATGCATACACAGACTCTTCATTAAGGATTCGCCACAACGGATACAACGTTTGTAGCCAACCAAACAACGGTGACGATGTCATTGGCGGATACGCACGCGTCAAGTTTTGATACAAGTGATGATGTGTATTGATAAGCCCCGGTGTGACCAGACAGCCCGATGCATCACGCTTCTCACGTGCATCTGGGGCAGGATCAACCGAAGAACCCACACCTGTGATGAGTCCATTAGTGATGGCAATCCAACCGCCGGGTATCTCACGGCGTGCGTTATCGACTGTGGCGATAAGTAATGCGTTGTGAATAAGGAGGTCAGCCGTCATTGTGGTGACCACGCATCAAATGACAAATCAAATATTTGTCTCGAGCAGTTCGCTGCCCTCGTGGCGAATTTCTGCATCACGATTCAACAAATGCCCAAGAAGACCGGCAATTGCAACGGTAGACAAACCCACAATGATGGGGAAAACCAAAAGAACGGCAACAAGGATGAGTGGACCAGTCATGTTCTTACTTCTTCTTTCGTGCAGGCGACTTGTTCGCCGTTTTCTTTGGAGCGGATTTCTTTGCAACAGCCTTTTTGGTTGTTGCCTTCTTTGCAGCGGTCTTTTTAGCAGCAGGCTTTTTCGCTACAGATTTCTTGGCGGCTGTTTTCTTTTTGGCAGCGCCTGCAGGAAGATATGCCCAAGCTTCAATCTCTACTGCACCACCGAAAGGCAACTGCTTAACGCCAATGGTTGAACGTGCAGGACGCGCAGATCCAAAGCCCGCAGCGTAGGACTCATTGAACTGCGGAAAGGTGTCCATGTCGGTAAGAAAACACAATGTCTTTGCAATGTCATTCACAGTGGCACCCATGGTTGCCAACTGTGCTTTGAGGTTTACCACTGCTTGTGCGGTCTGAGCGAGAACGCCACCGGGGACTAGCGCACCATCCTTCATGCCCAATTGACCCGACACAATCACCCAATCGCCAGCGCGAACTACAGGGGTATAAGGGGGTTGAACTGGTGCTGCCATAAGTCTCATCCTATGCCACGCCACCTACGGCGTACCATTGTGTGTGTGAATCCCCCCAACCATCTGAGTCGTCGCAAGTTCTTTGGCCTCTCGGCCGCAGTGGGAGCTGGCGCTTTTCTTGCCGCCTGTGGTGGCTCAAGTTCCCCATCGGGCAACAGCATTGGCAAGGTCAACAACTCTCACCAGTTAGTGAAGCGCTTCCCTCCTACGGGCATGGTGCCTGGCCAAGTACGTCTTCCCATTTCGCTGGCTGATGCAAGCGGACTTTTGGGGTCCGACAAGGTATCCACTCTTCCCCCGACGCTGACCGCGTCGGTCACAAATATGGACACCGGTGAAGAAATCGTTGCGTACACCACAGCCGACATACATGCAGCAGACATGTCCATTCCGTATTGGCCGTTCGTTATCGACATCAATGAACCAGGCATCTATGCACTCACTGTCAATGAAGCACCAAGTTCTGAGATGAGCTTTCAGATCTTTGATCGTGCAGCAGTTGCAATGCCTCTTGTGGGAGATCCGCTTCCTCCCTTTGATACACCCACCACAAGTAATGGACGTGGAGTTGACCCACTTTGTACACGACCTGATGCGCCGTGCCCTTTCCATGACGTCACATTGACCGAAGCACTCACTAGTGGAAAACCAGTGGTGTACATCATTGGCACGCCTGCGTATTGCAAAACAGGAACATGTGCACCAGGTCTTGATGCGCTGATTGATGTTGCATCAACTGTGGGAGATCGCGCCGTATTCGTTCATGCAGATATCTACACCGATACAACAACTACAAAAGTTGCACCAGCCGTCACTGCGTACAGTCTGGATTTTGAACCGGTGTTGTACATCGCCAACGCACAAGGCGTATTGGTCAACAGACTTGATGCTGTATTCGATGTAGATGAAATTCGCGACGCACTTGCCGCGGCGGGAATTAGCTAAACGACTTGCCGCAACCGCATGAGCGTGATGCGTTGGGATTGCTAATGGAGAATCCCTGCTCGGTCAGCGAATCTTTGAAATCGAGACTTGCACCTTCGAGCATTGGTGCTGATGCAGAGTCGACAACAACCTTCACGGCGCCAAATGACAATGTGATGTCGTCAGAAGCAATGTCACTGTCGAAGTACATGTCGTAGGAAAATCCGGAGCATCCACCGCTCTTCACAGAAACACGCAACGCGAGGTCTGTTGCACCTTCAGCTTCAATGAGCTGAGCGACTTTTTGTGCTGCTGTATCGGTCAATGTGATCATGGCTAAACCCTCCGAATAACGGACTATGAACTTGCCCATATCCTAGTTACCAAGTCAGGAATAGTGCAATCCCCGTACACTGTTTTTTGTGAGCCAGAGAACCTCCCCGGCCCCAACGATTGACGAAGTGCGCAACTTGTTGCGGGCCGTCATTGACCCTGAACTAGGCGACAACATCGTTGACCTCGGCATGGCCGGCGACATCACCATGGCCGATGGCATTGTGACTATCGGCGTGAAACTCACCATCCGTGGTTGCCCTTTGCGCGCCCAGATTCAAAAAGACATTCGTTCGCGATTAGAAGTGCACCCATGGGTACAGAAAGTGAAGATCGATTGGGGCGAGATGACGGCAGACGAACGCTCTGCTGTGATGACACGTGCCCGTTGGAACGCACGAGAAAATGCCGCTGATACTGCGGTGCCTACATCTGCACGAGTTCTTGCCATTGCAAGTGGTAAAGGTGGCGTGGGTAAATCATCGGTCACGGTGAACCTTGCTGCGGCATTAGCAGCCTCAGGAAAAACTGTCGGGGTTCTTGATGCCGACATTTGGGGCTTCTCGATTCCTCGCATGTTGGGAATTCCAGAACGTCTTGAAGCATCGGCTGTTGAAGGCCGCGAGAAACCCATGATCATTCCCAACGAGCGCCGCGTGGGAGAGGGATTACTCAAAGTGGTCTCGACAGGCATGTTGGTAGAAGATGAAGGAACCGCATTGATGTGGCGCGGATTGATGTTGACCAAGGCAGTTGAACAATTCCTCAACGACGTGCATTGGGGTCATCTTGATTTTCTTGTGATTGACATGCCACCAGGCACAGGCGATGTGCAAATGGGATTAGCACGCATGTTGCCTCGCACAGATTTATTGATTGTGACTACACCGGCAGTATCGGCACAAAAGGTTGCCATTCGCGCAGCCGATATGGCGCGTCGAAGCTTCCTTCGTGTTGCAGGCGTGATTGAAAACATGAGTGCGTTCGAATGCGAACACGGCCAAAGCTATGCATTGTTTGGTACCGGTGGCGGACAAGCACTCGCTGATGAGATCGGTGTGGAACTTCTTGGTCAAGTGCCTATTGAACCCACTGTTGCTGCGGGAAGTGATGCAGGTGAGCCAGTTGTCTTAACGGGAACTGGTGTTGCTGCACAAGTGTTCTCACACATTGCCGCACGCATTATTGAAGACACGCCCGATGTTGAGGACATGGCGGGATGTTCTGCGCGAGATAGTGATGCTGCAGAAGTGGGCGTTACAGTTCGGCGTAGCCAGGATCGCCCGGCATAGCAATTCCTACCACTCGACCATCTGTATCAGTTTTTAGCTTCGGCAAAATGGCCTGAGGGCGACTCACTTGAGACGCGGCCTCCATCACTTCATCTGCCGTGGAGAACGGCAAGAGAAACTCAATGTTTGCCTTCGTAGGTGGCATCAACATCAAATCTTTCTCGTGCGCACGTTCCATCGCTTCTTGCGGGCTAATCCACATGCTGGCAATAGTTTCGCCATCATCATGCAATGGCTCTTGTGCACTTGGTGCACGCGCAATAAAGAAACGAGTATCAAATCGACGACGCTCTCCAATGGGTGTAATCCAATGAGACACGTAGTGAATTTCATCGGTGGTCAGTGTTAAGCCTTCGCGCTGACAAAGATCTAAAAGGGCCACAGATCCATCGTGAATATTCTCACGCTCTTTTTGAAAACGTTCCGCCACAACAGGGTCATCGAATCGAATGATCTCACCTGACTCTTGTTGACGTGCCAGCAACACGCCTGCCTCTTCGAAACACTCGCGAATACACGCGACCCAGTATGCAAGACCACCAGAGGCGATACCCAATAACGCACTTGCCTCGTCATCCCATAAGCCATCACACAGTTCAGCAATTTCTTCCACGCCGTCAACGTCATCCACTTTGCCGCCCGGAAACACAAACATGCCACTAGCAAATGCAGCATTAAACGTGCGGCGCAACATGAACACTTCAATGCCTCCCGCGTCGGCGTCGCGAACCAACAACACAGTGGCTGCAGGCTTCACGGGAACTAGTGCTGGATCAAAAGGTTCGTCGTGTTGTGGTGCAGATGTCACTGTGATTAGTCCCCCTCGCGTGGCTCTACGTCTGAGACTTCATGTGTGTCTATGACGTCATCTGTTTTTGACAGATGTCCACGGAGGTCAACGATAGGTCCTGTGTGGGTTGCGCGTATCACCGTGGTGCGACGAGAAGTTCCCCGCATCACCAGCCATGTTGCCCCACGCCGTGTGGGTGGCAACAAAAGTGCGATACCCACAATGTCGGAGAAAAAACCTGGCGCCAAGAACATCACGCCCGCACCCAAGACACATACGCCTGCAACTATTTGCTTAGTGGGTTCTACGCCAGTGCGAATCGCACTCACAAATTCGCGATACACGCGAATTCCTTCACGCTTCACCAATGCCGATCCCACTGCAGAAATCACAATCAACAAAGCAATCGTGGGCAAGATTCCCAATTCTTGACCCACTTGCACAATGAAGTACAGCTCCGCGAGTGGTATCACCACGATGAGAGCAACGATAAGTAAGAACCACATAGAACTAGTGAGAAGATCTCTTTTCACGGTAATCACGTGCGCCGCCTTCGAGAGGTTCTACTTGCAGCGTGACTCCATCGATATCTACAACGCGAATCTCTGCGTTGCTTGCTAATGGTGTTGCGCGATTTGTACGTGCACGCCACTGTGCGCCATCGACCATCACTACTCCATCGGGCGCAATCTCACCCACGGCTACCCCGGTAGCTCCTACAAGATTTTGACGACCGATGGTGGGAGTTGCGAAACGTGTGCGCACCATCGAGGGCATGCCCACAATAAATGTCAAGGCAATACCCACAATTCCCACCGCCAAAGTGATCCATGAGGGACGCATCGTGAGACCATCAACCGGTCGGAACATGGTGAAGGACGCAACTATGTAGAGAACTAAACCCACCCCTGTCCATAATCGCGGTATTCCTACTTGCACATCCACCGCAAATGCCACCATGGACAACAACAGAAGTGCAACACCAAAACCACTCATCGGCAACTCGCCAATACCTACTGAACCCAAGATAAGCGTGACGGCACCGACAAGGCCTGCAACTCCAATTCCGGCAGTGAAGAACTCAAACACCAGCAATGCAAGTCCAATAGTTAAGAGCAAATAGGCCGATGCAGGACTTGCCACTGTGTGCAGTAAACGTGGAACAAGACCAAGTTTGAAGAAGCGCACGGTGGTGGCTTCGCGAGTGACCTGTCCTTGTGCATCGAGAACATCAACCACTGTGTCAAGAACAACTCCACGTGATTCCACTCCATCGAGAGCAAACAACATGTTGCGCAATACAGGCACACCGCGATCATCGGTGGAGAATTTCAGAATTCCCAATTCACGCGCTTCAACAAAACCCACAGTCTTTGCATACACAGCATCCTTTGCATCCCCAAAGGACAACTCCACATCGTTCACTGTCAGCATGCGACCCGTGCGACCAATACGTGCACCTGGTGCCATGGCTGTCACATCTGCAACGGTAAGAAGTTGCGCGGGTAATCCCAATGCACGTGCGCCACTAGGGCCTACCCAAATAGCAACAGGCACTTTTGATCCAGCAATTGCACCAGCGAGTTGTGCCATGCGATCGCGACTCACCACTGCGCCTTTGGTATTCATCTGCAAAATGAGAGCTTGCGAACCATTTTCTTGAGAGCGAGTAATTGCCTCTTCAATGTTTTGCGCAACGATGCTGTCGATCAATCCACTGACCTCCACCACATCAACAGGAGCGAGATTTTCCGCTTCTCCGGAAGCTTGGGCGCCCTGCGAGGCCATGAGCCCCACCAATGGGGCAACAAGAACTAGTCCAAGTCCGCACACGAAGCGTCTTTTTGCGCCTACCCTCACTAGTTACTCCTTGCTTTATGGAACTACACCACTTTTTCACGACACAGCGTGTCCTCATTGTTGCGGGCAAAGGCGGCGTTGGGAAATCCGCTGTTGCGGCTGCCCTAGCGCTGGCTTCGGCCCGAAGCGGTCTTCGTACCCTATTAGTCAGTCTTCACACTGAATCTATTGAGGTTCCTGCCAATGAGCACCTTGAACATGTCACTGTCACGCCAGGTGGGGCTCTGAGTGATTTTCTCTCCTCAAAGGGCATGGGACTTTTGTCACGCCAACTCGCTCGCTCGGGAATCGTGGAATTGGTGGCGACCACTGCCCCAGGACTCGATGACCTTTTAGTACTTGGCCGCATCAAGGCATACGAGAAAGACAAACGTGCAGAAGTCATCATCGTTGATGGACCTGCTGCAGGTCACGCCATTGATTTTGTGCGCGCACCTGCGCAACTCAAGCGTGCAATTCCTACCGGTCCTATCGGACAACAATCTGATGAAGTGATCACCATGTTGACCGACCCCAGTCGATGCAAATTGTTGATGGTGACAACAGCAGCCATGACACCCGTGATGGAATCATCAGAAGTCATTAACGAACTGCAACACACATTAGGAATGACATTGTTACCCATCGTGGTGAATAAATGCGAGCGAGATGTGCCAGTGCTGTCGGTTGATGCATTAGATGCACCTTTGCGTGATGCATACAACTATGCATCTACCCGAATAGAAGCACAACAGGCAGCGCTCACCACATTGAACGAACTCACCCAGTCTGCACAACTTCGTACGCATCGTTATGTCACCGAAGGTGCAGATCTTGTGGAGTCACTGGCTACCGAACTTGCGACACGAATTCAGGAGCTGTCATGAGCGACATTTCACTTGAACAAATGTGTCAAAGTGCCCGCGTCATCGTCACCTGCGGAACTGGTGGCGTAGGCAAAACAAGTATTGCTGCATCGTTGGGAG
>JBIKSB010000040.1:0-7261 GCA_044348855.1 Ilumatobacteraceae bacterium
TTGGGTCCACAAGGGCTCGAAGTGCCATGCCAGTCTCTCGATGATGCACGCCACTCATGCCGTTGTAGAGATGGGTCACCATGTTCGCACCCGCATCAATCATGTTGTCGATGTCTGATTCGGTAGGGCGGGTATGCCCCATGGATACTGCGATTCCACGACCCGTCAAAAAAGAAGTGGCCAACACTGCCTGTTGCTGTTCAGGCGCCAAGGTCACAAGACGTACTGAATCGGGAAGTTGCTGGAGCCAATCCATATCGATCGGCACAATCCATTCGGTGCGATGTGCGCCCGGGGCTCTTCCGAGAAACGGCCCCTCAATATGGGTACCCACTAGACCAGGCACACGACCCGATTGACACACGTCATGAAGAAAGTGCACCTTGTCGGCCAGTCGATCAAGGGGTGCCGTAATCACAGTTGCAAGCCAGTGCGTCGTACCCAATGACAACAACTGGCGATCCAGTTCGATGAGTTCGTCGACAGTGCAATCCGAGATATCTACGGATTCATAGCCATTCATCTGTAGATCAAAAAAACCAGGTGAAATGAGATGGAATTCTGATGTACCTGAAAGTGATTCAACACTGGTTACAAGCCCGTCTCGTATTGTCAACGACGAAGGACCATGAAGTTGATGACCATCAAAGAATCTCTCAGTAGTCAACACTTCCATCAGTAGAACAAACTAGTCGCCCGACGTAGGCGCCGTCGCCTTAGCGGCTGCCGTGAGCCTCACATCATCGAATCGAAGCACTATCAAACGCATTTTCTGAAATGCGGTAATGACCCACCAACCGGGATCAATCTGACTGCGCTTGTGTGACAAACGTGCTGATGAAGGTGCCGCGTGGTGATTGTTGTGAAGCCCTTCTCCCATTGTCAAGAATGCAAGCCATTGAAGATTCGTTGCTTCGTTGTTGTAGGGACGCTTTCCAAAGTGATGTCCAAGAGCATTGACGCCGGCGTTGACTGCCAGATACACATTTGCGTGTATGAATGCAGCGAGTAGACCAGTTACAGGACCGAAAGCAACAACCAGAATGGCGATACCAAGACCTAGTCCTGTTTTGTGATGACCAAACATGTACTTATCCCATGAGTCATCAGGTAGATCCTTTGCGTACTTTTCCACAATGGAAGAATCCTTAAGCGCCATTCTGTACAGCGCAACATTGTCCTTCTGCACCTTTTTCCATCCCAACAACACAGGAGAGTGCGGATCACCATCGACATCTGTATACGCGTGATGTTTTCTGTGCACTGCAACCCATTCCTTTGGCTTAATGCCGGTGGTGAGCCACACGATGAACCGAAAGACCCACGCCAATGCAGGATGCATCGTCATCGCCTTATGGCTCAGGCCGCGATGGAGGTACACAGTGGTGGCTGTGTTGGCCAATGTGGTGACGACGGCTGCAATCACTAAGGCGGTCAACACGGTGTTTAGTACGGATGTCATGGGCCCACCTTAGACCGCTACCTACTGGTAGGTAGGTAGCAGGAGCGGTATGTTTTTGTTGTGACTTTCGACGCCCACTTAAACCCCCAGAGGTCCACGCGAGACCAGATCCTGGATGAGGCCTTGGTCTGTTTTGCTCACAAGGGGTACGACGGAACGTCCCTCAATGACATTGCTGCTGGGGTAGGGATTCGCCGCCCGAGCTTGTTGCACCATTTCCCGAGCAAAGAAGCCCTGTACGGGGATGTCTTCGAGCGCCTCCTGTCAGAATGGTTGGAGCGATTGGAGGTGGCAGTGAACTCTCCTGCGCAGGGTTGGGACAAAGCCGAACTCGTCTTGCGCGCCTGTCTTGATCTTTTTGCGGACACACCGGATTATGTGCGCATCATGAGGCGAGAAGCACTTGACGGCGGAGTCCACCTAGGAATCGACTTATCGGGTGTTCTACGTCCATTTTTTGATCGTGCAGCGGATTACCTTCATGCCGAGATGAGCAAGGGTGTGTTTGCAACCCACGATGCGCGACATCTTCTGATTACGGGTTATGGCGCAGTGCTGACGTACTTCTCCGATTCGCCCTTCGTCAATGGTCTCCTAGATGATGAGGCACTGACCCCGGAGAATATTCGTGCGCACACCGAACACGTCATCTCATTTTTTCGGTCTGCGCTCGTGCGCTAAAGCGGTGCACGCCTCATTGGTCTAACTTGCGGATATGGCTATCTTCACGCATAACGGACGCACCATTGGTTACCAGATGTCGGGGTCGGGAGCTCCAGTTCTTCTTTTTCATGGAACAACACAGGCTGCAAATGCTTGGGATCAAGTCATCCAGTCGTCTACCGAACCACGCACTTGGGTTGTATGTGAATTTCCTGGATCAGGAGAATCAGGAATGCCGACAGAGCCCATCGAACTTGATGACATTGTCAATGATGCAGTCGCTCTTATGAGGAGTCTGGGCTTCGACACTTTCCATGTTGCAGGATATTCGCTGGGAGCTGTCGCAGCACTTCGTTGTGCAGCACTTCATCGCACTGAAGTACTTACTGTGGCTTCGTTGTGCGGATGGTCCCGAAGTGATGCACGAATGAGAGCAACGTTTGATCTATGGCGACGACTCATTGCAATCGGTCCGGACATCTTTATGAGATATGCGCTGGTGGATGGCTACACGGTGGCTGCACTAGAGCTCATGGAGCCAATGATTGAACATGTGATTCCTATGGCAGCAAGCATGGTGCAACCTGGGAGTGATGCGCATCTTGATCTTGATATTCGCGTAGATATCGAAGACTCATTGCCATTGATTTCAGCACCATGTCTCGTCATGGGTGCGATACAAGATCGATGGGTGGATGTGAGCCATTCTCGTCACATTGCAGCAACAGTGCCCCAGGCAACACTTATCGAGCTTCCGGCTGGCCATCTCGTCATTGGTGAACTAGCCAACGAAATCGCGCAACATCTCATCATCCATACCTCATAAAGGCACTTTCAGGAACGGTTTTGTTCCTGGGTGCGCTTGTGAACAAGGTTGCCCACCGCGCGGGCTGACTACGGTATATCTGTGGCCCAAACATCATCTTCAACCTTGTCCGAATCTGCCTCAAAGGAGTTGCTGGCTCCTTTTGGTATTCCCTTTGCTCCCGAGCGCAAGGTAACCACTTCTCAACATGCAGTACAGGCTGCTTCCGAATTGGGTTTCCCCGTGGTCGTCAAACTGGGTGGTGATGCCATTGCCCATAAAACAGAGCGGGGATTGGTACGTCTTCGTCTCAATGATGCATCAGCAGTAGAGCAGGCTGCACGTGAACTTTTGGCGGCCGCCCGACCCGATGATGGAGAAGTTCACCTTCTTGTTGCCCCGATGATTGCAGGATCTAGAGAGTTGATTGCAGGGTTTTTGGTTGATCCCCAGTTTGGCCCCACCGTCATGCTCGGCATTGGTGGAATCATGGCGGAGGTCATCAAAGACGTGGCATTTCGACCCACACCCATCACCGAGCCCATCGCACGAGAGATGGTGTCGAGTCTTGCCATGCAAGGAATCTTCACTGAGTTCCGCGGGGAAAGCGCCGTCAATGTGGATCAAGTGGTGCGTTGTCTAATTGGTTTGTCACAAGTTGCCGAAAGTCGACCAGATATCGCATCCGTTGATATCAATCCGCTCATTGTGCGCACCAATGGTGACATTGTGGCAGTGGACGCACTTGTTGAATTAGGCGAACGAGTTTCTACGGTGTCAACTAATCACCGTCCGCGCTACACGCAAGAACAGTTCTTAGCGTTGTTTGAACCTAAGGGCGTATTGGTAACGGGTGCATCGACTCATCCAGGCAAGTTCGGATTCGTGTCGCTTCACAACATTCTGGCCAGTGGTTATGCCGGAGGAGTATTCGGCACAAACTTGCAGGGCGAAGAAGTTCTGGGCATTCGCACCGTTGCAGAGATCGATGCCTTGCCCGCTAACGAAATTGATCTCGTCTTCGTGTGCACTCCAGCATCAGCTAATCCTGACTTACTGCGGGCATGTGCACGCAAAGGCATCAAGGCGGCGTTTCTTACATCTGCGGGATATGGCGAAGCAGGAGAGGAAGGCAAGAAACTTGAGGAAGAACTGATTGCGTTAGCTGACGAATTAGGAATTCTTCTAGCTGGACCCAATGGTCAAGGAGTGGTCTCCACACCAGTAAATCTTTGTGCACAGATTGTTGCGCCGTATCCACCTGCAGGAGCAATTGGTGTAGCTAGCCAAAGCGGAAACTTCGTATCGAGTTTCATGAATTACGCACGCCAGTCCGGAGTGGGAATCAGTAGGGCAGTATCTGCAGGTAATGCTGCGGCACTTTCAGTAGCAGACCTCATTGAGTGGTACGGCACAGATTCTCAGACCAAGGTGTCCCTGGCATACGTCGAGGGAATTACTGATGGGCTCGGATTGATGACACGACTTGGTCAAGTTGCAACAACCAAACCCGTGGTGCTGGTGAAAGGTGGAGCAACCGAGAATGGCGCCCGTGCCGCGGCGAGCCATACGGGTGCTTTAGCTGCCAATGACGCGATTTTTGATGGCGCATGTCGTGCACATGGTATTTCGCGTGCAGCCACTGTTGAAGAAGCCTTTGAAGCTGCTGCAACTTTTGCTACACAGCCACTACCCAAGGGACCCAATGTGATTATCTTGACGACTGCTGGAGGTTGGGGAGTAGTGACAAGTGATGCATTGGCTCGTGATGGGCAACTCCAACTCATGCAGTTGCCCGAAGATCTTCAAGCAATGATTGACACCAAACTTCCACCTCGTTGGAGTCGCAATAATCCTGTCGATTGCGCAGGAGGCGAGACACGCGACACGATTCCCGAAGTCATGGAGATGATTGCACGGCATCGCGATGTAGACGCAGTCATTTATTTGGGAATTGGAATTCAAGCGAATCAAGCTCGACTTATGCGCGAAGGCCATTTTTATCCTGATAACGGCTTGGAGAGAATTGTGGAGTATCACGAGCGCCAAGACGCACGCTTCGCTCAAGCTGCCCACGAGCTTTCTCTTGCCACTGGCAAGCCAATCCTTGTTGCCACAGAACTCGCCGTGGCAGATCCGCAGAATGCTGGCGTAGAAGCCGTTCGAGCTTCAGGGCGTTTGTGTTATGCCAGTGGAAATCGTGCGGTGTCGGCATTAGGTCATCTCTACAGATATGCAGTACACACCGGTGTTGCCACAAGGTAAGCCGATATCACGAAGAGCACGTCGCTCGGCTGACCCCGTTCGGTTCGTAGCCATAGTGGGAGTTCTCGGTGCATTGATTCTGACGGGTGCGTATTTTTATGTAGATGCACTGTCACAACGAAGCGTTGCTCAAGCAACGCCTAGCAATATCGATTCTGCAAATTTTCCAGTACTGAGTGCCCGACGCACACCCGCCACGCTGTCCACAACATCGCGACTAGGAACCGTTCGCCGAGCGATGACTTCAGTTGCTCGTCGTCTGCCTTCGGGTGCTTGTCTTCGCGTGGATTGGCTAGGCACCACATTGTCGTCAGTCCGCACTGATGTGTCGCTCATTCCCGCCTCAGCAAGCAAGATAACGACTGCAGCGGTTGCACTGGAAGTTCTTGGGGCTGAGTACACATTCGAGACTCAAGTATTCGCAGACCCGCTTTCTCCATCCGGGGTTACCCAGAATCTGTATGTGCTTGGTGGAGGTGACCCTCTTCTGGTCACTGCCAATTACACAGCATTAGAGAGATACCCGACCATCAACGGCACTTCGCTCGACACTCTTGTTGCAAGCATTGCAAATGCTGGTGTGAAGCAAATTGCTGGGTCCATTGTGGTTATTGATTCTCGTTATGACCAGGAACGATTTATCGGCCAATGGCCATCATCTTTTCATGGTGTTGAAGCAGGACCTCTCGGTGCACTGATGTTCAATGACGTGGTCATCACAGGTGAGGCACTGAAACCAGATGATCCAGGCATTGGGGCCGGACAAGAACTTGGAATCTTGCTGGCACAACGCGGTATTGGTGTGGCCGCAGGTACGCAACGTGGTAGCGCAGTGCCTTCTAGCGCCACAAAGGTTGCTTCCATCACGTCTGCTCCTCTAACAGCAGTGCTTCAAGAAATGCTTGTGAACAGCGACAACAACACCGCAGAGATTCTGGTGAAGGAACTCGGTTATGTGAAGAAGGGAATTGGCTCCACCTCTGCAGGTTTGGAAGTTGTTGCTGAAACTGTCAAGACGTGGGCAGTGGGAGATCCTGTATCTGTGGACGGATCAGGCTTATCGAGCGCTAATTCTTCAACATGTGATTTCTTCATGGGAATTCTGGATCGCAACAAAGAAACTTTTCCTTCGCTGTTAGCAGTTGCGGGCAAGACTGGAACTTTGAAGACATCGTTTATTGATTCACCAGTAGAGGATCGCCTCGTCGCAAAGACTGGCACTCTCACTGGTGTTAAAGCCTTGGTGGGATACCTACCACTCGATGCAGAAGAAGATGTGAAATTTTCACTACTGATGAATGCATCGGGAATCGATAATCAGTCTTCGTATCGCCCCATTTGGAATGCACTAGGTGATGCGTTGAATCGCGCACGATCGACTCCGCGCCCAGAGCAACTCTCTCCATAAGAAGATCGAACAATGACATTGTTGTCTGCTGTGTTTCCTCTGGGGATCGCGTATCTCCCCGGAGAAAAGGTCGTCTTGCGTGTCTTTGAAGACCGCTACCTCGATCTCATGAATGACATACGGCAATCAGATCTCACCTTCAATTCGGTGCTCATTGAGCAGGGCAGCGAGGTGGGCGGACACGATCGGCGCTTTGCATATGGTGTGCAGATCAAAGTGGAGAATGTGTATGAAGCAGAGTTTGGACTTGTTGTTGAAGCACGCGCACAAGAACGCATCAGAATCGTGAATTGGTTAGATGATCATTCCTACCCACACGCCGAGTATGAATTCATACGCGACACCGAACCTTCACAGAACCAAGTGCATGAGGCAGCCTCTGCCATTTCGCTATTGGCGCAGCGCATAAGGACCCTTCATGTGATGCTCGGCGCAGTGGATCCTCTTACCAACACTGCACTTGTCGCAGATTCTCAATTGACCACAATTGCAGGCGGTCGTTGGTGGGGCCCAGGGGTCTCTTTTCTCGAGGTAGATAGAGCGTTTTGGGCCATTGCCTCACTTCTTCCCTGCGGACCTCTTGACCGTTACGAGCTTTTGGTTCCAGAGACGCTTTTGACAAGAATTTCGCTGCTGAAGAACACGATTGAGCACGTCA
>JBIKSB010000041.1:0-7254 GCA_044348855.1 Ilumatobacteraceae bacterium
GCAGATAATGGGCTCACGGAAAACCACGCCACCCAAAATGTTGCGAATGGTTCCGTTGGGCGACTTCCACATCTTCTTGAGGCCGAACTCTTCTACGCGAGCCTCGTCGGGAGTAATGGTCGCGCACTTCACGCCGACACCATGTTTCAAAATGGCATGTGCGGCATCGATTGTCACTTGATCATCGGTGGCATCACGGTGTTCAATGCCGAGGTCGTAGTACTCAAGGTTCACGTCAAGGTACGGCAGAATCAGACGGTCCTTGATGAACTGCCAGATGATGCGAGTCATTTCATCTCCATCGAGTTCAACGACGGGATTGTCCACTTTGATCTTGGCCATGAGAACACCTTTCATTTACGACTGCCACTGGGGCTAGCCGAATGTCACTTGTATGACACTTGTACACAATAGCGTGTGGGCCAATTGGGCGCCGTACCATTCGGGGTAATGGATTTTGCATGGACCCCACAACAGATCGAATTGCGTAAAGAAGCCGCTGAAGTCGCAGCCGACGGTGTCCGGCGTTATGGCCGCCACAACGTCACATGGATGAATGGTTACTCCAAAGAATTCTCTCGCGAATTGGCACAACGTGGCTGGATTGGCATGGTGTGGCCCAAGGAGTTTGGTGGCGGTGGTCGCCCCCCTATTGATCGCCTCATTGTCGGCGAAGAAATGATTAAGGCGGGTGCACCTATTGCGGCAAGTTGGTTCGGCGATCGCCAGATGGGGCCCGCGCTCATTCAATACGGCACTGAAGAACAGCGCAAGGAATTTCTCCCTGGCATTCTCGCCGGTGAAACCACATGGTGCATTGGCATGAGCGAACCCAATTCAGGAAGCGACCTTGCTTCATTGAAAACATTTGCTGAAGATGACGGCGATGAATGGGTCATCAACGGTCAAAAGATTTGGACAAGTTTTGGTGCTGAAGCCGACTATTGCTATCTCATCTGTCGCACCAGCAATGATGGCCCTCCACATGCAGGCATCAGCGAAATCATCGTGCCAATGAACACCCCTGGTATCGAAGTGCGCCCCATTACCGACATGACAACGAACCGTCATTTCTGTGAGGTGTTTTACACAGATGTGCGCGTGCCCAAAGGCAACCTTGTGGGCCAACAAGGTGGCGCCTTCGCACAAACAATGCGCCAACTAGAACATGAGCGTGGCGGAATAGATCGCTTGGTGTCCAACTACGCCCAGTTCCAATATGCATTGTCAAAGATTGACACCACCAATCCACTCGTGCGTCAAGAGATTGCATCTCTAGAGATGGGCTACCGCATTGGTCGCATCTTGGTCATTCGTGAGGTATTGCGCCAAGCACCTGCGGGATTCTCTGCTGCGACGAAATGTTTCTGTACAGAACATCAGCAGAAAGTCGACAACTTTGTATTTCGTGCTTTAGGTGCTGAAGCAACATTGTGGGATGACATGATTCAGGGAATGACGTATAGCCCTGGCTACACCATCATGGGCGGCACCTCCAATGTGATGCGCAATATTTTGGGAGAGCGAGTTCTTGGGCTCGCCAAGGGTTAACCACTCATCTAACATCGTCATAACTTCAAGGGGGCAACCATGGCCGATCTCATCGGGTTAAGTACGCAGATTGTCGACTCGGGTCGCGCAGATGAGCCAGTGAACCGCACAACGGGTGAACTATCGGAGATCGCACCAGGTCTTGCCATGGTGGAATCGTTTAGTCATGTGGTGACGTGGGATTCAGGTGACGGATTGGTCTGTTTCGATACAAGCCATTTCAACACCGGTCAGCAAGTAGTGGAATCGATTCGTTCATGGAGCGCATCACCATTTTCTGCTCTTGTATACACCCATGGCCACGCCGACCATGTAGGTGGTAGCGCGGCATTTGCTGCTAATTCTCTTGCATTAGGACACAATGCACCCAGGGTCATCGGACACAAAAATGTCCAACGCCGCTTTGATCGTTATCGATACACCGACAGCTGGAATCGCTTGATTAATGCTCGCCAATTTGGTGGCATTCGCGGTGACCTGGACGGCATCATGAACGACCTGCGGCCCCCTTCTGGCGGTTCTCGGCCTTCCCGATTTATTCCAGACGAGACTTTAGAAACCACAGATGTCGTCGACAAGTTTGCATCTATGACTTTCGGAGACACCACCGTGGAATTTCATCACGGTCGCGGTGAAACCGATGATCATTTGTGGTCATGGTTCCCTGAACAAAAATGGGTAGCAACTGGCGATTTTGTTATCTGGAATTTTCCCAACGCAGGAAATCCGCAGAAAGTACAGCGTTGGCCACTGGAGTGGGCCCATGCCCTTCGCGCCATCAGTGCAAAAGAGCCGGAGTTGTTATTGCCTGCTCATGGTTTGCCCATTGCAGGCAAAGAACGCATTGCACGCGTTCTGGACGAAATAGCCGGTGCACTTGAGTACTTGGTGAAGAACGTGGTGGAAATGATGAACGCAGGCGAAACGCTTGACACCATCGTTCACTCTGTACGGATTCCGGCTGAAACTCTCGGTAAGCCCTACCTTCGCCCCTTGTATGACGAACCAGAATTTGTTGTACGCAACATCTGGCGTCAGTTTGGCGGTTGGTGGGATGGCGCACCTTCGCGTTTAAAGCCAGCGCCAGATGCCCATCTTGCACACGAGATTTCCACACTTGCTGGTGGTGCCGACGTGCTTGTCAATCGCGCACGTGATCTCGCCGAGACCGGTGAGTTGCGCCTGGCTTGCCATCTTGTGGATTTCGCGGGCTGGGCTGCCCCCGATGATCCCGACATTCACCGAGCACGCGCAGAGATATACGAGATGCGTCGCAAACAGGAATCTTCGTTGATGTCCAAGGGAATCTTTAAGAGTGCTGTGCGCGAATCTGAAAGTGTTGTGAAGGCCGCACTCGGCGAACTGTAAAGTTCTACGACAACGAGATCAACAGCAACGCCATTGCTGCAATCACTAGACCCAACACTTGAGGTCGATGTATGCGTTCCCGATCAAGTTTCGTCGCTAGTAACAAAGTGCTCGCTGGATAAAAAGAGTTAATCGTTGCAACAATGGACATCAGGCCTTCGCGTGCGGCAAGCAAGTAGAGAGCATTGGCTGTGCTATCGAGAATTCCTGATGCAAAAACGATAGGAAGACTTCCCTTTGCTTCACTTGGTCGGCGGCGGGCAGACAACATCACGATTGTCATAAACGGAATTGACGTCACTCTCATCGCTACAACTGGCCACAGACCGCCATCGTCGTGAGTATTTCCCAAGATGACGTACACAGTTCCAAAGGCCAATCCAGCGACAAGTGCGTACACCAAGATTTTGCGTGGCGCCCGCCTATGGTGCGGACCGAGAACATCACTAATGAGTGCCACTGCCACGAGTGCAACAGGGATACCCAACAATGCCAACACTCCCGGGCGCTCACCTGTAGCCAAACCAAATATGACGGGCAGAGCCGTAGAGGTCACGGCAGAAATAGGTGCCACAACAGTCATAAAGCCACTTCCCATTGCCCGGTAAAAGGCCAGCAATCCGCTAGCTCCGGCAATTCCTGCCACTCCACCCCATAGCCAATCACTAAGTGGCGGCAGGTCAGATTGCACAAGCAATGCCGCCGACAACAACACTGCAAAACCCGCAGACTGCCCAAGAACAGTGACAACCATGGGCGAAACAGACCTTGCGGCACGGCCTCCGCAATAATCAGCCACACCAAAAACGCTGGCTGCACACAACGCAAGAATAATTGCCATAGAAAAATCAGCCTATGTGATTCAACTCTTAAGACTTAGGCATACTTGGCGCAACAGAAGAAATGCGCTTATTCACATTCGTGACATACGGCAAGACATAAGCGTGTGAGGCTTGAACAAAACCAAACTCACCCAGCAGTGCCAAACCAAAAAAAGAAAAACGACTAAACACCAACACAGGCAAAATAGCTTCAAGAAGTGTGTCGTCAGTGTGCACACCCAAACTTTGCTGATCAGTCAGCAAAATGTTCGTAAACACACCTCGAATAATGTCCTGCAGAGCTTTATGATGCGCAGCACCGAACATTGTCTCTAGACGCAAGAGACGAATTTCTCTGTGCTCTGGAGATTGATTACCACGAAACATCGCTGCTGCGGACAAATACTGGTTTTCTTCAGCGGCGCTCTCTGGCTCATAATTGAAATACTCAATGAGGTCTTTGTTCTGGCTATACGTAGCTGCCATAACATGAGAAATACATGCCGCCAAAAGAGCAGTCTTGTCGTCATAACGCATGTAAATGGATGCAGGATTGATATCTGCATGGCGTGCAATTCGAGAAATCGTGGAATGGTCAATTCCCACACGAGAAATCACACGTGACACAGCACCAAACAATCGAGCATCTAGGTCATCAAGACCTACGCCAGATTGCGCCGCTTCAGGTATAGACGGCACGGTCGCATCAAGAATGACAGCTTCTTTGGCTTCTCGAGCCGATGAGGCAACTATGGAAATGGGCCCGTACCAGTCAAGATCTACAAATCCAGTGCCCTGCACACCAACGGTGATGCCCAATACTTGAGCTAGATACAAATCAAATGCGGGAGTGTCTCCTACAGCCTTGCCGATGACATCGACTGTGGACGGAATAACAAACTCCCCTACTGCATCGTTGCGCCGAGCAATCACGAGAATTTTTGCAATCAAGCAGAGTTCTGGATCTGGCCCTCGCAACATGTCGGCTATGCGACGCCTGGCCTGCTTGCCCGTATGCGTGTCAAGAGACTCTTGCATTTCACCAATGAGACGCCGAAGTGCAGGTAGACCTCTTTGGAGCCACACCTCGAGGAGGAGTTCATCCACATTTTCGTAACGCGCATACAACGCACCCGTCGACATACCTGCACGACGCGCCACGGAGGTAAATCCAATATGGTCGGGTCCAACAGCCAAAATCTCAGCCACTGCACAATCGAGAAGTTTGAGCCGCGTGGATTCACTCTTGGGAAGTTTTTCTCCACTTTTTGGCATACGAGCACCCTACCTAATGTGAAAAAACTTTCATCAGCGAAGCCGACCCCAGTGGAATCGAGACCTGGTGGGCACGACGGGACTCGAACCCGGGACCTCTACCATGTCAAGGTAGCGCTCTAACCAACTGAGCTACGCGCCCGTAAAACGGACTCCCTCACTCTATCGGGGTCGCAGTCGGAGAATCACTTCGTTGGCCAACAACCGGCCCTGTGGGGTCAACACCAACTTGTTGCCTCGACGTGCAATGAGCCCTGAGAGTTCTTCTTCATCAAGAACACCCACGGGAACACCCTCGGCTGTGCGTAATGCAAGCTCCAATGCTTCACGTCTACGAGTCTGATCATCAAGTACTTCATCGGCTGCTTCCACAGACTCACTATTTCGGACACACGAGATGTAGCGCTCGGGTGTGCGCACATTCCACCATCGTCTGCCATCTGCATGAGAGTGGGCCGCACAACCAAAACCGTGATAATTGCCTTGCGACCAATACACCTTGTTATGTCGACATTGATGTCCAGGAAGTGACCAATTTGAAATCTCATAATTGTCAAAACCCGCCGCCGCCAACATCTGGTCGGTGAGGATGTACTTGTCGGCTTGATCATCATCATCAGGAAAACGAGTGGGGTCGAGCGCCAATGGCGTACCTGCCTCCACCGTCAGCCCATATGCAGAGACATGCGTGACGCCCAAAGAGATAACTTGCTCGACGGTGGTGCGCCATTCATCGACGGTCTCACCTGCTGCGCCGTACATCACATCAACATTGATGGATGAAATTCCCGCATCACGTGCCGCAGCAATTCCTGCTCGCACATTGTCAGGGTTGTGCGTGCGTCCAAGAATGTCCAAGACACGCGGCACCATGGATTGCACACCAAAGCTCACACGATTAACTCCCGCAGCCGCAAAGACTTCCATCATCTCGCGAGTGACATCATCTGGATTGCACTCCACAGTGACTTCAGGATGTGCAGAGAGTGGAAGCGCGCGAATAATCTCAGAAATGAAATGTGGCGCGATACGCGTCGGCGTTCCGCCACCAAAAAACACAGTGTCGACAACTGGAAGTCCCTTGCTTCGTGTGAGCGCAATATCACTACACACAGCCTCGACATAGTCTGCAATGAGGTCATCTTTGTCTGTCCATGTGGCGAATGCACAGTAATCACATCGGTGACGACAAAATGGAATGTGTACATACACCCCGAACTCACTCATAAGAAAATTATGCCGCCGGTGGAACAAAAAGTAGACCCAACTCAGCCAACTTGTCGCCCACAGCATCAACGGGAACGTCCAACATGACAGCTATTGCCCGCGTGTCATGACCGCGCACGGTAATGACCTTGCCATTGAAATCCTGACGTTGTACTTGAATCATGCGCAAGAAACGTTCCAACATTTCAAACTGTGCACCATTCATTGAGGACAACTTGGCCACATCTATGCGTAACTTTTTAGTGACACCCTCTGATGTGCCAGATTCTGATGCACTGGAACTCTCGCGAGGTAACAATTGGTCGATACTGACGCCGTAAAAGCGCGCAAGACGTTCCAGTCGAGGCACCGAGATTGCTCGTTCCCCGCGTTCGTAAGCTCCAAGCACTGATGCCTTGAACTCACTGTTGCTGGTGGCCTCTATTTCAGACAACGACAGTTTCTTTTGCTGACGAATGCGGCGTAGGCGGTCACCTACAAGTCGCGTAAAGGGAGAATCATGGAGAAGATCGTCGTCGGAAAATGCACTCATATCACCACCCAGTGTGGTCTATTCAACGCCTGTGGTGTGCGACCATTAGAGCTGCACCCACGATGGCTGCCGTATCGGCGCGCAAGATGGACCCGCCAAGATCGACTGTGGCAGGTGCTCGAGAGATTTCGCCCGCACTAAAACCACCTTCGGGGCCCACCACCAATGTGGTGACCTCCTCAATGGCACAACTTCCCCCAGGCTCGCCATAGGCAACTACTTCTCCGCTTCCCGCTTCGTTCACTGCATCAAGGGCAACCGGACCGAGAATTTCTGGGAGAAACACTTGGCGAGATTGCATTGCGGCCGATCGTCCAATACGGCGATAGCGCTCGAGCACTTGGGGAATTTTCTCCTGAGACCATTTCACCACCGAATGATCCGTGGGGGCCAACACCACAATGCGGTCCACACCCAACTCCACAAGCTTTTCTATGACCCACTCCGTGCGATCACCTTTCACTGGGGCGATGGCCACTG
>JBIKSB010000042.1:0-7194 GCA_044348855.1 Ilumatobacteraceae bacterium
ATTGATTGAAAGTTTGGAAGGCAATCGAGGTATGCCTCGTTTGAAGCCTCCATATTTCCCTGCAGCAAATGGTTTGTATGGTCAGCCCACCATTGTGAATAACGTGGAAACGTTGGCCAACCTGCCTTGGCTTCTTCGCAATGGTGCAAGTGCGTATACGGCAATTGGTACGCCCACATCACCTGGCACGCGAATGGTTGCGGTATCTGGCCACGTGAAGCGCCCAGGTGTCTATGAAATTGTGAATGGCACCACAACATTCCGCGATCTTTTGTACGGAGAAGAGTTCTGTCAAGGAATTCGCAACGGCAATGAACTGAAGGCTTTTGTTCCAGGCGGTGGTTCTGCACCTTGGTTTACATCAGATCAACTAGATCTTCCTTTTGAGGCCAGCCAAGTGGGACCTGCAGGGTCCATGTTGGGATCTGGTGCAGTGATGGTGATGGATCACACCACTGATATTCCTCGTGCAGCATTAACACTGACGCGTTTTTATGCACATGAGTCGTGTGGAAAGTGCACACCATGTCGAGAAGGTGGCACATGGTTGGAGCGCATTTTGTCGCGTGTCGTCGATGGCAAGGGCACCGACGCTGATCTTGATCAACTCCTTGAAGTGGGAGAGTCAATTTGTCCGGGAACATTCCCTCATGCATCCAATGAGAAACTCGGGCTTACTGCTGTTCCTTTCCCCTACAAGATGAACACCATCTGTTTCGTAGGGCCATCGGCGTATGTGCCAGTGCATTCCGCACTCACTTTGTTCCGAGAAGAATTTGAAGCACGAGTGAGCAAGCGCGTGCATATTCCAGTGACGGCGGTAAGCCAATGACAACCATCGATATTGATTCATCGGAAACGCCAATGCCAGAACCTGATCCCAATGCGGTGAGCATTACGATCAACGGACGAACCGTTGCGGCACAAAAAGGCGAATACATCATTGCTGCGGCAGATCGCGTAGACGAGTACATTCCGCGTTTTTGTTATCACCCACGCATGAGTTCAGTGGGCATGTGTCGCCAGTGTTTGGTTGAAGTGGAAGGTCCTCGCGGGCCGATGATGGTTGTGAGTTGTATGACTCCGGTGGCTGAAGGACAGATTGTCCGTACTGACACAGATCAGGTCAAGCGCGCACAAGAGGGAATGATTGAACTGTTGCTGGCTAATCATCCTCTTGATTGCCCTGTGTGCGACAAGGGCGGGGAATGCCCATTGCAAGACCAAGCATTTAGTCACGGTGCAGGCGAAAGCCGTTTTGTTGAAGAGAAGCGTCACTACGAAAAGCCCATTCCCATTAGCGATCTTGTGTTCTTGGATCGTGAGCGTTGCATCTTGTGTGATCGTTGTACGCGATTTGCTGACGAAGTTGCGGGCGACGCCTTAATCAGCTTCACGCAGCGTGGCAACAACACTCAAGTCATGACGTTCCCTGATGAGCCGTTTGCCTCGTATTTCTCAGGCAACACTGTGCAGATTTGCCCAGTAGGCGCACTTACTGCACAGCCCTATCGCTTCAAGGCACGACCATGGGATCTTGAACAGCGGGAGAGCACATGCACTACCTGCTCGGTGGGTTGTCGCACCGTTGTGCAATCAAGTCGCGATGAATTGCTGCGTTATCAGGGCGTAGATAGCGACCCTGTGAACTGGGGTTGGTTGTGCGACAAAGGTCGTTTTAACTTCCAATCAATTAACTCACCCGACCGTTTGGTATCACCTCAGATGAAATCCGGTGATTCATTTGAAGTTGCGTCGTGGTCAACAGCACTTGATGCAGTGTCGCGTACCCTGCGACATGCACGACCTGGCTCGGTAGCAATTCTCGGTGGAGCCAGAGGCACAAACGAAGACGCATTCATGTGGGCACAACTTGCTGATGCACTTGGTGTGTCCTTGCGTGACGCTCAATTAGACGACGGTCTTCCCAGCGAAGTGTTCGCATACCCACAGGCAACTATCGATGCAATGTGTGCAGCTTCCACTGTCGTACTTCTTGCGCCAGATCTGAAGGAAGAACTTCCAGTTCTCTACATTCGTTTGCGCGATGCTGTTCAGAAAAAAGGTGTGCGCATCATTGAAGTGTCACCCACTGAAACCGGCATTACGCAGATGGCGTGGCGCAGTGTGCGTAATGAAGCGGGAACAACTGCAGAAGCTGTCGCTTCTTTGTTGTCCGATGCTGCTGTAGCTGCACAGTTAGCAAGTGGCCCTGTAGTTGTTGTCGCAGGCCGTGGAAACTTGGCCGAGTTGGCGTCTCACACCATGGCTGCAGTAGATGCAGTGATGATAAAGAATCCATCCGCAACAGTCCTTCCTGTATTGCGACGCGGAAATGTGCGCGGTGCTCTCACTGTGGGGTTGTCGCCTCAATCTGGTCACGATGCTGCACATATTCTTGAAGCCGCCTCGAATGGTCAAGTGGATTGCCTCATCTTGCTGGGTGCAGACCCTCTCAATGATGTGCCCGATGCAGATCTTGCTCGCCGAGGAATTGCTGGCGCGAAGTATGTAGTAGCCATCGATACGTTCTTGTCTCAAAGTGCTGCACATGCAGACGTGGTGTTGCCCGCAGCTGCATATGCCGAAAAAGACGGCACAACCATGAACCTTGAAGGCCGAGTGACAAATGTGGCCCAGAAGATCACACCTCGCGGAACATCGCGAGTGGATTGGATGATTGCAGCCGAACTGGGACTTCTTCTCGGCCATGACATGGGTGTCACCACGCTTGCAGATGTGCAGAAGAAGATGTCGAAGGCCGTGCCAGGATTCGGTGTTACCACTACATCGGTTGCGGTGAAACGCGACGGAATCGTTGTACAAAGTGCGACCACAGCTTCGGTGTCTGTGCATGCACCAGTGGCACCACCACGAAATTCCTATGACTTCCGTATCAATGTGTCACGTAAGTTGTACGACAAGGCCGTGGGAACTGTGACAAGTCCTTCAATGTCTGAGCTTGCACCTGGTGCAGGTGTGTGGATTCACTCTTTGGATTTAGATCGAGTAGGCGTTGCAGAGGGTTCCTCGGTAAAGGTGTCCAATGCACACAGCAGCATTGTTCTTCCAGTGCATGTATCAGATCACATTCCTCGCGGCACGGCGTTTGTTCCGTTTAATCAGCCAGGCGCTGATATTCGTGAGTTAATCCGTCGATCTGACGACGTTGTCGACGTAAGAATTGAGTCAATGTGATGAGTGCATTGCTTGCGATTGATCCGTTGATGGAAGGCGACCTCTTCTGGACGCCATTGCTCATCATGTTGGTCAAAGTTCTGATTGTGTTTGTGCTTGGACTTGTCGCCACCATGCTGATGGTGTGGTTTGAGCGTAAAGCCATTGCAGGCATGCAGAACCGAATAGGGCCGAATAAAGCTGGCCCTTGGGGTCTGTTGCAAACACTTGCAGACGGCATCAAGTTGTTCTTCAAAGAAGATTTGTTGCCCGAACGTTCAGATCGTTTTGTATTCCGTCTTGCACCGTATTTGTCTTTAGTGCCTGCATTTTTGGCTTTTGCCGTCATTCCCTTGGGTGGCGACTACCGCGATGGCAACGGCGGCATGGTCACATTGTTTGGCGAACAAACACGTTTGCAATTAGCAGATCCTCCCGTAGGTGTTCTGTTTGCACTCGTTGTCTCATCTATTGCTGTGTACGGCATCATGTTGGCTGGTTGGTCAAGTGGTTCGAAATATCCATTGTTAGGTTCGGTGCGTGCATCGGCACAGATGGTGTCTTATGAAGCAGCACTTGGTCTGTCCATTGGTGCTGTTCTTATCGTGTCCGGAACATTGTCCACGGCTGGAATCGTTGAGACGCAGTCGTCCATTGGCAACTGGAACATTGTTGCTACGGGTTTTGTCCCTTTTGTGATCTTCCTCATTGCTGCAACAGCGGAATTGAATCGTGCGCCATTTGACCTAGTAGAGGCTGAGCAAGAACTCGTGGGTGGATTCAACACTGAATACTCATCGATTCGTTTTGCATTGTTCTTCTTGGCTGAATTCATGAACGTCATCACCATGTCGGCTCTCATCGTCACTTTGTTCTTTGGCGGCCCACAACCAATTGCTATTGGTGACACCGTGCTCGACATCCCGTTAATTCCAAATGCCTTGGAAGGAACAGTGTGGTTGATGTTGAAAGTCATCGCCTTCTTGTACTTCTATGTGTGGCTGCACGCAACGCTTCCACGATTCCGTTATGACCAGCTCATGAACTTGGGCTGGAAGATTCTGATTCCTGCAGCCTTGGGTTGGTTTATCTTGCTGGCAGCGCAACGCGTAGGAACAAACGCAGGCTGGGATCAAACAGTGGTCACAGTTTCAACCGCGCTTGTTCTGATTATTGGTTATGTATTGCTAAACGCCGCACACAAGGTGAGCCGCACTAACCGCGAGAAAAACGGAGCAAGTTTCTAATGGGTTACTTAGGCGGATTCTTGGTCACCATTCGTCAACATGGTGCAAAAAACAAAGTCACCACCGAGTATTCCGGTGGTCGTCTCTATCGTCGCAAGAAGAAGACGAATCGCGACGAGAAAATCGAAAAGCCGGAACGTCTTCACGGTCGTCATGTGCTGAACCGTTACGAAGACGGCATGGAAAAGTGCATTGGTTGTGAGTTATGCGCAGGCGTATGCCCGGCGAAATGCATTTATGTGCGTGGTGCCGATAACGATCCCGATACGCCCACCTCGCCTGGTGAACGCTTTGGCTATATCTATGAGATCAACTACCTACGTTGTATTCACTGTGATTTGTGCGTGGAGGCATGTCCCACTGAGGCCATCACTGAATCCAAGCTTTTTGAATTTTCATTTACAAATCGAAAAGATGCGATCTACACAAAGAGCGAGTTGTTAGTAGACGATGAGGGTAAGCCCCAGCAGTTGCCATGGGAGGACTGGCGCCCTGGTGAAGATGTGTTGACCTCTGGCTGGATGCGTGCAACTGCACCTTCTGGAGATGCCACATTTGAAGGTGTGGTGTCGTGGAGTGGAGAGCTTGGACACGGCGTGCGGTCTCCCGAACCAGAACAACACACACGTGATGCATCGCAGAGCACCCTGCATGAGGGTGGTCATTAATGGAACTGTTCGTCTTTGTTGCTGCATCCATCATGATTTTGGGCGGCGCCATTGGTGTCATCGTTCGTCCCAACCCGGTGCATGCCGCATTGAGCTTGGTGCTCACTCTTTTTGGAGTGGCTGTGATTTTCGTGTCGCTTCATGCACACTTCTTGGCTGCCGTGCAAGTGATTGTCTATGCCGGTGCGATTGTTGTGCTGTTCTTGTTCGTCATCATGTTGTTAGGCGTTGATCGAACCGAAGATATTTCCATTGAACCCCTCACGGTGCAGCGGCCGCTTGCAGTCATCATCGGAGTGGGCATAGCTGCCATAGTGTCTGCTGCTGTGGTGTCTTCGGCAGACATTCTGAATCGCCCAGGCGAGGGTCTCGATCTCACGACTGTGGATAGCCCGGATGCAAATATCCGTCAAGTTGCTCGATCGGTCTTTGGAGATCATGTATTCGCATTTGAATTGACGTCGGTGTTGTTGTTGGTTGCTGTTGTGGGAACAGTGCTCATGGCTCGTCGTATCTCCTCGTCGGAGAAGGGGAAGTGAGTGCGATGATTTCTGCAATTGAACCCACAACAAGTTGGTACTTGATTCTTGCGGCAGTTCTTTTTGGAATTGGCGCTTTTGGGGTGCTTGTTCGTCGTAACCCGCTTGTGATGTTTATGTGCATTGAGTTGATGTTGAACGCCGTCAATCTCAGTTTCGTTGCCTTGGCTCTTTCATTAGACGACATCAATGGTCAAGCTGTGGTGCTGTTTGTGATGGTTGTGGCAGCGGCTGAAGTTGTTGTGGGGCTCGGAATCATTGTGGCCATGATGCGTCGACGCAATGGCATGACCGCCGATGACTTGACTGAGTTGAAGGGGTAGTAGGCGCTCATGTTGGATCTCATTTGGCTTGTTCCTGCGCTACCGCTCGTCGGTTTCTTATTAATTCTTGTGTTTGGCCGTCGACTGGGTGAGCCGGGCGCCGGAATCATCGCAACCTTGATGACGGCGGTGTCTTTCGTGGTCGTGGGGTTGATCTATCTCGACATGGTCTCCATGCCCGAAGAAGAGCGTCGTCACATCGTCACGCTGTATTCGTGGATTCCCGTGGGTGATCTTCAAATCGATCTGGCTTTCTTGGCAGATCCACTCAGCATCACTATGGCTTTATTCATTACAGGTATTGGCTCACTTATTCATCTGTATGCAATCGGCTACATGCATGGTGATCCCAAGTTCCCCAAGTTCTTCATGTACTTGAACTTGTTTGTGTTCTCAATGTTGGTCCTAGTCCTAGGTGAAAACCTTCTCGTGACTTTCCTCGGTTGGGAAGGCGTGGGTGTGTGTTCCTATTTCCTTATTTCTTTCTGGCACACACGTGACTCTGCCGCGACTGCAGGAAAAAAAGCATTTGTTACTAACCGCGTAGGTGACTGGGGAATGATGGTGGCCATGTTCCTCGGCTTTGCAGCTGTGGGAACAATCTCCTACGACGGCCTCAATCACGCGGCTGAGTCTGGTTCCATGGGTGCAGTTGCAGCTACCGGAATCGCGATGATGTTGTTTGTCGGTGCAGCAGGAAAGAGCGCGCAGTTGCCTCTCTATATTTGGCTTCCTGATGCAATGGAAGGACCAACTCCAGTTTCAGCATTGATTCACGCTGCAACCATGGTGACCTCGGGCGTCTTTTTGCTCACTCGTACTGCACCAGTATTGGCAGCGTCGTATCCATGGGCTGGCGATGTCATCGCCACAGTGGGTGCTCTCACTGCTTTGTTTGCGGCAACCATTGCTGTTGCCCAGACAGACATCAAGAAAGTCTTGGCCTATTCAACTGTTTCTCAGTTGGGTTTTATGTTCCTTGCAATCGGATCAGGCGCATACGTTGCAGCCATTTTCCACATGGTGACTCATGCATTCTTTAAGGCCTTGCTCTTCCTTGGATCTGGTTCAGTCATTCACGGCATGCATCATGAACAAGACATGCGCAAGATGGGGGCGCTGCGCAAGTTGATGCCCGTTACGGGAATCACCTTCATCATTGGTTGGCTTGCTATCGCGGGTGTTCCACCATTTGCAGGCTTCTGGTCGAAAGACGAAATTCTTCTCTACACGTTTGCCA
>JBIKSB010000043.1:0-7175 GCA_044348855.1 Ilumatobacteraceae bacterium
GGAGAACTGGACAAGTTGACACAGCTTGCAAAAGAAAAAGGCATCACACACGATCCGCACATCCGTCAACGTCTGACGAAGGCGCACACCAAAGTGGAGATCATGCGATTCCTTGGTTACCGCGTGCTGACCTCTTTCATGAAAGGTCATCAACCAGGCCCCGATGCATCAATTGGCAAGTTGTGGTGGAGTGAGTATCACAAAGAACTCACCGAACTCGCTGTAGATATCTTGGGAGCAGATGCTTTGGTGCCTGTGGGTCAAACTCCACACACTGCGTTCACTACCGATTCACCTGGTTCACCCAATGACAGTGCGAACTGGGTGGGTGTGTTCTTGAATGCACGTGCAGGCACCATTTATGCAGGAACTAGCCAAGTGCAGCGCAACATTGTGGGCGAGCAAGTTCTTGGACTACCCAAAGAGCCACGCTCTGATGCGGGCCCGTGGAAGAGCATCCCAGGCCACGGATAAGCGCATATGTCTTCGCCTGTGTTCATCCTCGGTGGTTATCAGACTGATTTTGCGCGAGGTTATGCGCGTGAGGGTCTTGATATCTCCGACATGATGCGCGAGGCCATCGAGGGAGCACTTCTTGATGCACAGGTTGATGTTGCCGATGTAGAGACAGTGCATGTGGGAAATGCTTTCTCTGAACTGCAACGCCACCAGGGCCATTTAGGTGCTTTAGCAATTCAAGTTGCACCAGGGCTATGGGGCAGACCTGCCATGCGACACGAAGGTGCATGTGCATCATCTTCGCTGGCAGTACTCAGTGCCATGGCAGAAATTGAAGCGGGTCGTTACGACGTTGCGTTAGTTGTCGGAGTAGAAGAACAAAAAGCTCTACCTGGTGATCAGTCGTCAGTGAATCAGAATGCTGCATCATGGCAAGGCAACGAGGGAATTTCGTGCACATTTATGTGGCCGGCAGTGTTTGGTCTACTTGCCGAGGAATACAACTATCGCTATGGCCTCGACCGTGCACACCTGAATCGCATCGCAGAAATTAACTATGGAAATGCAAAGTTGAATCCACTTGCTCAGACAAGGTCATGGAAATTCACAGATAAAAGTTTTACTGACGATGACATCGCGAACCCTGTCATCGAACCAGGCACACGCCGTCAAGATTGTGGGCAAATCACCGATGGTGCATCTGCAGTTGTGTTGTGTTCGTCAAGATATTTCGAGAAATATGCGCAGCGTCATCGGAAAGACTCCACGCAAGTGGCACAGATTCTGGGATGGGGACATCGCAATGCGGGTATCAAGTTTTCCGACAAGTTAGAACGCAGTAAAGATGACGCATTGGTATTCCCTCATGTTCATGACGCAATTACCGATGCCTTTAGGCGTGCCGGCATTAATGATGTGATGCAACTAGACGGAATTGAAACCCATGACTGTTTCACTGCGACGGAATACATGGCAATTGATCATTTCGGTATCACGGCACCTGGAGAATCATGGAAGGCAATTGAGGCCGGTGTGATTGAACGCAATGGTGCACTTCCCATGAATCCCAGTGGTGGGCTCATTGGTGGTGGGCACCCTGTGGGGGCAACAGGGGCACGCATGATTGTGGATGCAATGAAACAAGTGACAGGCCGCGCAGGCGATATTCAAGTTGATGACGCACAGACTTTTGCAACCTTGAACATTGGAGGCTCGTTGTCTACTGTTGCAAGTTTTGTGGTGGGTGTGCGGTAGCTATTTCTGCTTCACACGCGGTGAATAATCAATCTCAGGACACGTTTTTGTGGTGAGTAGCTCAGGAGCTTTTTCAAGTAGAGCTGCGCAAAGTGCCGGCTCTAACCATTTCTCATACAGATCGGTTGCACTGTTGTCATTGTTGGGTGAGAACTCAGTGGGCTCTCCAATAGACACATGTGATCCGTCCGGCAGATAGTCCGAAATCTTTTGTTGATCAAAGAATGTCACCAGATCAAGAACAATCACGTCTGGTCTGTCTTCTAGTTCTTTCAAAAACTTGGAGTAGTCGTTCTGTCGCTCGGAAAGCGTCTCTCCGATGTAATTCAATATGACAACCTGTTGAACTCCTCGATTTAGCTTGAGATGTTCTATGAGTTTTTCGTATTCTCCTTTTATCCACTGCGTGTAATCAGGGTTAGAGAGATCCACCCATTTGTCTCCGAACAGTGACTCAATTTTTCTGTCAGTGGTATCCCATGTTCCACTCCAGATGATGGCTAAGTCGCTGGGTTGCTTCTCTGTGTCATAAATAGACCAATCACAACCGTCACCCACCACCTGTTCAATATCTCCATTAATCATGTAGCCCAAGGAGCCAACGGGGCAGCCAATTCGGGTGAAGGAACCCGACATAGTGAACAAATCATCTGCCGTTCGCGTACTTGGTTCAAATGCAATTCTGTTCTGTAAACCTTTTACGAAGAGAGCCATTTTGGAATCCCCAAAAAGCAACATTCTCGGAACATTGGCATTCACTACTACGTCTGGCGTGGTACTCAAATCGTCTTCAATGTCCTCAAAAGATGCCGGTGGTGTTGTTGCAAGGGCAAACCCACCCACGACGAACACCACACATGCGCACAGCACAGCAACTACTTTTCGTGGAGAAAATGTAAATCGCATAGGTAATTCAAATATGCGGTACATCACTGCGGAAAGAATCAATGTGAGCGCAAGTGTTAATAGCGGAACAGTCCATTGTGGGAGATCAGTTCTCTTGAGCGTCATCAAGATTGGCCAATGCAGAAGGTATACGCCGTAAGAGACGGTGCCTAGCCATGCAAATGGTCGAAGATCAAAAAAGGCCGCAAAACGAGATTGTGGCAGAGCGGCAATCACGCTTGCTGATACCAATCCTGTAAACAGCAAACCTCCTGTGTACACAAGGCTGTCTTTCAGGTGTACAAATAACGACGCCCACACCAAATAGCCCACACCTGCCGCACTGATTGCTGTGGCGAGAAAACGTTGCGGGCGCCATGAAGTGTTGTGGAATGCGGCAGCAACAATTACGCCGGCGAGTATTTCGGCTGCGCGTGTGTGCGTGCCGAAATAAATAATTGATTGAGATCCGTCGGCAAGAAAGGTTGCAAGGGCAGAAAGTACAAAAAGACCAACGGCGACTTTGAGCAATCGGGTGCGGCCACTGAGCACGATGAGCAAGGGAAGAACAAGATATGCCTGTTCTTCAATGGCAAGTGACCAGTAGTGCACCACTGGTGATGCCAACGCAGTTCCATAAGGGACTCCTTCCCAAATCTGCTGCCAGTTGGAAATCTGCAAAAGCGCAAAGAGCACATCGGAGCGATGATTTTCGTCAAACCACCCCAGCACAGTCCATGTCAAGGCAAACAGTGTGAGAACCAATACGGCTGCGGGAACTAGGCGCCGTATACGTCGTGCGTAGAAAGCACTGAACGTAAATGTTCCTTTTTCAATGTCACGCAAAATCACCGTGGTGATCAAGAAGCCCGACAGAGTAAAGAACAAGCTAACCCCGAGCCAACCTCCTGGAATGAGGCGAGGGTAGAGATGAAACCCGAGTACTAATGAGACCGCAAGCCCTCGAAGTCCATCAAGGCCTGCAATGCGCTGGGTCGCGTCATGCGCCCGCCCCCCGTTCTTGCTGCCTCCCATATCAATATGAAACTACCTGTCTGACGAGGGCCAAAGTTATTCAGGGGCTACTCAGAATCGAGCCATTTTCGAAGCTCTGCCTCAACGTCCACATTGCGACCATCTTTGGCCATAAAACTCGCATCTCGGACGGCACTGTCGTGGGCGTAATCCATGAACACCTGAGTTTTTTGCTCAACGAGTTCCACCATACGTTCGTCAATGGTGTCGCGGGCAATCAATCGGTGCACCAGAACGGTCTTGCTCTGACCCATTCGGTGCACTCGGGCAATCGCTTGCCACTCGGTGCTGGGCTTCATTTGGGGTTCCATAAGTACAACAACCTGGGCACTTTGCAAGTTGATACCAATTCCACCCGCATCAACTTGCATGACGAGAATGACTTGATCCGGGTCCTGAACAAACGAGTCGAGTATTTCTTGCCGTCGTGTAGATGATGTAGAGCCAGTGATTTGTTGGGCACCTGGGAACAAATCACACACGTCGTCAATTACTTGTCGAAAAAAAGAAAACACGACTATTTTTCTTTTCTCTGCAAGATGTTCTTCAACTACTTCTAGTAGGCGCTGATATTTCGACGAAAGAACTATTCCATCGCCCGTAGTTGCAGCCAATCTCTTGATCATCAGTTCTGATCGTGCCTCAAGATAGAACTTTCGATCGTCTTCATGTAGTTCAATCCACTCATCTTCCACAATGCGTTCAGGTAATTCGTGAAGCACATCTTTTTGCGTGCGCCGCAGATACACCGGAGCTAAGTCACGGCAAATTTCATCTGGGTCTGGTACTCCATGAAACATATTCATGAGATGTTGAAGAACAGGTTCCACTTCTGGTTGAGCAAGCGAGAGTAGAAAATGCATCTCGGTGAGCCGATTCTCTAGTGCTGTACCTGTCATGAGTGTGACGTACTCACTGCGTTGCACGAGATGTTGCACGGCTTGTGATCGTTGTGAATGTGGATTCTTTACGTAGTGGGCTTCATCGATAGCCACAAAGTCCACAACAGATATGAGGTCAAGTATCTTTGACAAAGTTCCATAGGTTGTGATGGCAACGCCACCTTTTTTGCGCCATTCCAAAATGTTCTCTTCACGGTCTGCACCATGGGCAAGAAATGGTTGTAGAAGAGTGTGTTTGTGAGTTTCACGTTGCCAGTTAATGAGAACACTGTTGGGTGCTACTACGAGAAAGTGTCGGCCCCCAAGTGCATGGAGATGACTCATGGCAGCGAGCACTTGCACGGTCTTTCCTAATCCCATGTCATCACCTAGGAGAGTGCGTTTTTGCACGATGAGGTAGCGGGCCCCAAAGTCTTGATATCGACGAAGGATTGCCAGCAATGGACCTTGGTGGAGGGGAGATGCCTCAACTTTTTCTGCAACTGATGCAGGCAGGCCTCCATGAATTCCACGACCCGCATCTGTTGATGCAGGTGAGACATAGAAGTTCAAACGGTCAAGTGCTGCGATGAACGACGCGTTGTTCATGCGGTATCTTCCAAGCGCCTCATCTGGGTTGCGCGTACGACTGTGTTCGGCCATCAGCCGCAGGGCATTGTCCGTGAGACGTGTCTGCAGAACCCTTGTGATGACTGTGAGTGCAAGTCCTAGTTGGTTGAGTTGTTCAATGAAGAGAACTCTGGAGGTACGAACAAAGAGAGCGCGCACAATGTGAGAAGACTTTGTGAGATGACGGCGCACCGTCAAGCTGTTTTCCCACGCATCTCTGGCTTCTCGAAAAGGAAGATCGATAACTGTGTGCACCTGGTGGTAATGGTCCAGAGCAGAGATGAGATGTGTGTCTAGGTCATCAGGGTTCTCGGCATTCGGAAGTGCACCTTGCCCACGTTCATTTTCAAAAACGGTGCGGGCATCAATTGCTTGCTGACGAGCGTCTTCAACGAGGCCAAAGGCCTGTCGCATTTTGGCATCTGCGTGCTTTTGCTGCCTGAGAAGTTCGCGCCTACGCGCAAAAATGCCAATGAGTCCAGCCACAAGGGATGACTTTAGATGCAGGGTGTAGCGCTCTAGACCTGTGTAAGCCTTTAGAGTGGGGTAAATGGAAATTGAAATGATTGTTGAGATTCCTCAGGGTTCACGTAACAAGTATGAGATGGACCACGAGACGGGCCACATTTGGTTAGATCGCAACCTGTTCACTGCTACTCAGTATCCACTTGACTATGGATTCTTCCCCAACACGCTTGGTGAAGACGGGGATCCGTTGGATGCATTGATTTTGTTACAGCAACCCACATTCCCGGGTTGTCATCTTTGGGCACGGCCAATTGGCGTGTTCTGGATGGAAGACGAGAAGGGGCCCGATGCAAAAGTGTTGTGTGTGCCCTCGCGTGATGCGCGATATGCGACATATAACGATTTAACCGACGCACCTGATCATCTTTTGGCTGAAATTGGAAACTTTTTCGAGGTGTACAAGCTCATCGAGCCTGACAAGACATCAACAACAGGTGGTTGGGCTAATCGCGAAGCAGCAGAAGAAGAGATTCGCGCAGCATTAGCGCGTTACGTTCACTGAATAGCCTGTGATGGCACACAACATCTTGTTCGTCACTGTTGATCAGTTTCGAGGTAGTTGTTGTGTCACCGGTGATGAACAGGAATTGTGGCCAATTAAGACACCCGCACTTGCATCATTAGCGCAGCAAGGCGTCCACTTCACTCAGCACTACAGCCAAGCAAGCCCATGTGCACCAGGACGTGCATCGTTGTACACCGGCATGTATCAAATGAACCACCGAGTGGTCGCAAATGGCACGCCACTTGATAACTCGCTGGACAATCTTGCACTCGTGATGCGACGAGCAGGGTATGCACCCGCACTATTTGGGTATACCGATCAATCAGTTGATCCACGAATAACTACAGGTCCAGATGATCCTCGACTACAGACATACGAAGGAGTTCTTCCCGGATTTGATTGTGTTGTTGATTTGACGCGTGGTCATGATCCGTGGTTGTCATGGTTGGAGGCATCTGATGTGGATACTTCACGTGGAGTGGTCTCTCTGCTCGCCTCAGAACATAAACGTTCCGCTGATCTCAGTGTGTCTACCTTTCTCACTAATCAATTTCTTGATTGGGAAGCAAGTCAAGAAAAGCCTTGGTGCGCTCATCTCAGCTATCTACGTCCACACCCTCCCTATTCTGCAGCTGGCGAGTATTCAACGATGTATTCAGGAGATGAATTACCTGAAGCTATTGAGGTAAGTGAAGATATTCATCCTCTTCATCAAGCACTTCTTGCCATTGACTCTGCCGCTGCACCCACCGAACACGAAAAGCTCATGCGAATGCGTGCACAGTATTTTGGAATGATTTCTGAAGTTGATGCACAACTGGGAAGAGTTTTTGCAGAGTTACAAGCACGTGGTGAATGGGAAAACACCATTGTTGTCGTGACTTCTGATCACGGCGAGATGCTGGGTGATCATGGACTGAAAGAAAAGATGGGCTACTGGGAACAAGCATTTCATGTGCCCTGCATTATTCGCGTGCCCCAGATGACTTCGGCTCATG
>JBIKSB010000090.1:0-4968 GCA_044348855.1 Ilumatobacteraceae bacterium
TCCACATCCATCATTTGTTGGTCTTCGATCCGATACTGCATCCCAACTAGAGCAACATGGTTTTAGTCGTCCACGTGAGATGTTGTGGCAGTGATGCACTTAAGAAAGTCCCGTTCTACTGTCCACCAAAGAGAGGTAGTGGAAGCCATCGCAACCTGGACAGAGAACTTACGCGATGTTATTTCTGCATCAGCAGGTCTACACGATGCAATCGTGACAACTTCCCAATGCCCACCTCAGGTAATTGAAGACAATATTCGCCGCCTTGCTGCCTCATTGCGTTATCAACCACTTGAGTTGTCTTTGCGGGAGTTCGCAGATGACATTGCACATCCAACATGTGACTTTGTTGTTGCGGCATTGATTATTGCTACACGAAATCAGGCACGTGATGTTGCGGAGCTGTTGTCGCATCTTGCGCGATGTGCGCGTCAAGAATGTGATTTGTATCTAAGAGTCTGGGTGTCTCGTGCCCGCTCGCGATCTGCAGTACGCATTGTGAACAGTGCTATGGCGTTCTTCTTTGGAGGAATGCTGCTTTTTAGTCGTGAATATCTCAATCCGTTCTTCACCTTGCAGGGAGGGTTGGTCCTTTTTGGGATTGCTCTTGTTGTAGGAGGAAGCATTTTGGCAATGGCTCGGATTGCCGAGATAGAGCTTCCGCAGCGTTTTCTTTCTATTCGACACATCGGAGAACCCTCATGATGACGGCGGGCATCACTGTTGCCGACTCGGAAATCTTGGGGATTAGTCGATCGTCCGCAACCCGTATGGCCATACGACGCACAACAGCAACAGCGTGTGTAACTGTGTTGCTCCTGTGCATGTGGACCTTGTCCACTAATTCTTTTCCGCCGTTTATTGTCCTGCTCTTTGTGGTGTCCTTGGTGTGTATTACACCCTGGTTGTTCTTCCGTGAGGTCTCTCATAGAGCACAAAAACGTCGCAGCGACATGAATCTGGCCGTTGCAGTCTTTCTGGATCTTGTCAATGTTCTTTTGGCTGGAGGAACAGGAATTGAAACAGCGGTGCTCACCGCTGCATCGGCGGGTGATGGATGGAGTTTTGACTACATTCGCATGACATTGGCTCGCGCACAGAGCTCTCGAGAAAGTTATTGGGATGCGCTCGATCGTGCCGGGATTGAACTTGACGTGCAATCTCTTCGAGATGTTGCACAAAGTGTCCGTATCGCAGGTGAACACGGCGGTCGTGTTCGCCAATCATTAGCTTCACGTGCTGACGTCTTACGCAAAAACAATCTGGCCCATATTGAACATGACGCACAACGTCGAACAGAACGAATGGGCATTCCCATGGTGATCATGTTCATGGGCTTCGTTGTGTTTATTGGTTATCCGGCCTTTGTCAGCACCTTGATCGCTCTCTAAGAAAATCTCCCTATAAGAAAGAAGAAATCCATGTCATTTGAACGTCAATGTTTTGAGTACTACCGCACTCGTTTTCTGGCATCACGCGATCGTGATCGCGAGCGAGGGGAAGTAAGTGCAACCACCGTGGTTATGGCTGCGGCATTAGTTGCTTTAGCTATCACCGTAAGTGCGATTATCAGCACAAGAGTTCGCGAAAAAGCCAATTCGTTGTACTTGGGCTAGCGATGAACTCTCGACGACATGTCGTTCGGGGGAATATCACCATTGAGTCCGTTCTCTATTTTCCCGTTGTCTTGATGATTGCAATGTCGGGCTTTCATATGGCGGCACTGATTCATGCAAGTCATGTGGGTTCTGTCGCGGCTTCTCGCGGCGCCTCATTGGTGTCTCGCTCTATGGCGAGCCAGGGCAATGCCATCTGGGCACTCGATGAAGTCGCTCGAGTTACACGGGAAATGGGTGGAACTGCATCACGGACACCATTTATCAGTGAGTCGCCGTCTCACTTTACGGTGTCTGTGTTCTTGTCGTCTCCACAAATTGTGCCGTTCTTGCCTACCTCTGTGCGACGTACTGCTAGTAGCGCAAAAGAAACTTTCATTGAGGAGCAGCACCGATGAATCTAGAAAAGCAAGGCCGAGGATCTCTCTCTACAGAAGTAGTCCTCTTGGTTCCAGTGATGATGTTGATGGTGATGTTCGTTGTGTTTGTGGGGCGAGTTCAATCTGCATCGATGGCAGTTCGGCAGGCAGTTGATGTGGGAGCACGAAGCGGATCTGTTGCTCACACTAAAGATGCAAAACAAAGGTCATTCATGCACACCAATGCTGAACTTGCGAGCGTTCAACATTTGTGTTCCTCAACGCGAATTCACACAGAGACACAGAAGATAGACAGTGAGTTCCTCGTAGTCGCGACAGCGCATTGTGTCGTCCGAGTTTACGGACTGTCCTTTCTTGGCCTTTCTGGTCCCACAGTGCGAGCAACCTCCACGGAAGTCATAGATCAATTCAGGAGTTCACCATGAGTCCACAGAGAGGATCACTCTCGGCGTTTGTCGTCTCGATCACCTTGGCATGCATGTCCCTAGTTGCCTTTGTGCATGACAGTGGGCGGTCATTGTCGCACTATGTCACTCTTGCTGATAGCGCTCAGAATGCCGCCCGACTCGGTGCTCAATCCATCTCCGATATTCGTTTGGGGAATCCACGCATCAACACTGATGAAGCGCTTCAACGTGCGAAATCCTATTTGGCACGGCAAGGTCTTCACGGCCAGATCACATCTGACCACCAGTCAGTCACAGTGCGCATACAACAAATGGTTCCCTCCACCATGCTCGGTTCGTTAGGAGTGCGTACACAAACGATTTCTGTCACTCGATCTGCGTTGGTTGTCGGAGGCTAATTATGTACAGAGAAGAACTTTCAGACTATGTAGTAGTTCGGCTCTACGGATTTCCCAAAGTAGAGAATGCCAAAGGTGATGAGGCCATCTTTCGCAAAAGTCGGGCCCTTGAGCTTTTGGTGTGGTTGTCACTTAACAAACAGCGCCCTAGACGCTCGGCTGCTCGTACGGCACTCTGGGAATACGCAGTCAGTGATGCCACATTTTGCACGGTCATCTCCGACATGCGTCGTGGCCTTCAAGAGTTGTCTCCACGGAACTCTTCAACGGATTGGTTTCGACCCACGTATACGGATGCCATTTCTATGGATACACAACTCGTCACAGACGCCGAGTTGATGTCGCAACGCTTAGAGGAGTTCCTGAGAGAGCCGTCATCGTGGAAGAAACTCGCAGACGTTCTCTTTACGATTCGCGACGCACCATTCGCAGGAACAGAATTCTCATGGGCTGATCTAGATGGAACGACTACTCGTTTGACAATTCTGGCTATTGAGGCCTCTAGTGCCCTTGCACGATGGGCACGTGACGAAGGCGATTCTTCACTTGCCTTGCGGGCGACTTCAGCAGGGTTAAAGGTGCTTCCAGGGTGTGAAGAGCTACTTGAGATAGAACAATCATTCCTTCCTGCAGTATCAACTTCCCGTTCACGTCGTTTTGGTTGATAAGCAAGGCGTGCATCTTTAGTGTCATTTTCAGTTCCCATTACAAGGAGAAAAGAAATGTCACTAGTAAGAAAAGTTGCTGCAGATTTTGATTGGCCCGCATGGATGGCAGGCAGATCAGTTCTTGATTTTCCAGAATCCTGGATTGATAGCACTGGCGAGGCCGCTATTCGAGTTGAAGAGTTTCAAGACCATGATCAATTGATTGTGCGCGCTGAGGCACCAGGTGTGAATCCCGAGGATGACATTGAAGTCACTGTCACTGAAGGCATGCTGCGCATCATGGTGCAGCGCAAGAAAGAATCGAAGCATGAAGGTGCACGGCATTATCGCAGTGAATTTCAGTACGGATCTTTTGTACGCACCTTGGCCTTGCCCGCGGGCGCTACAGACAAGGACGTGAAGGCCCGTTACACAGATGGTGTTTTGGAAGTGCGTATCCCAATGAATGGTCGACAAGCTGAATCCAAAAAGGTAACTGTCACGCGCCACTAAGTCTGGGGAGTGCGTAACATGAAGCCATGTTCGGACGTAAAGCTCCAGAGTTAGTTACCCCAGACCAGGCGTTGCCCGGTCGCACAGATCAGACAATGCCTATTCCCGAATCTCATTTTGAGATGGGTGTGCCGTTGGTGGGTCCGTGGCCTACCAATGTGAACACCTTGGTGGTGGGCATGGGTTGTTTCTGGGGTGCCGAGCGAAAGTTTTGGCAAGCAGAGGGCGTGTACTCCACTGCTGTGGGTTATGCCGGTGGTTACACACCAAACCCCACCTATGAAGAAGTGTGCTCTGGGCTCACTGGGCACACTGAAGTGGTGTTGGTGGCCTTTGATACAACAGCCACAAGTTTGGAAAAGATGTTACAAGTGTTTTGGGAAAACCATGATCCCACTCAAGGCATGCGTCAGGGAAATGATATTGGCACGCAATATCGCAGCAGTATCTATTACACAGATGACGCACAACGCATTGCAGCCGAAACATCACGCGATGCGTACCAAAAAGAACTTCAACGTGCGGGATATGCAGAGATCACTACAGAGATTGCACCGTTAGGAAATTTCTTTTATGCCGAGCCCTACCATCAGCAATATCTGGGAAAGAACCCCAATGGCTATTGCGGTATTGGCGGCACGGGTGTGAGTTGCCCCGTAGGTCTTCTCTAGTCTTCGAAGGCAACTTTGGCGCGTGCATCATCCATCTGAGATTCAGTGGGTGCACGGAAGATAATGATCATGATGATGCCGGCGAGGAAATAGATTCCTGCATTCATGTTCCATGCAGTGTGAATTTCATTGATGGCGTTGCCATCAATGGGTGAACCTGCCATACGCCATTGTTCAATGCGTGCCAATGCAGGCGCTGCGATGGCAAGCGACAATGCAGCACCTAATGCCGTACCAATTTGACGACCGGTGGTGTTAAGTGCAGAACCCATAGCAAGTTGTGTGGGCTTGAGAAATACAGTTGCCGAACTTGACAATGTGGAGATGGAAAGTCCC
>JBIKSB010000044.1:0-7146 GCA_044348855.1 Ilumatobacteraceae bacterium
CGACATGGTCAAGCAGACTCGCCAAACAAATGCGTCACCATTGCTCATTGTGGATATCGCACTTCCTCGTGATGTGGAAGCATCGGTAGGTGCTCTTGAGTCAGTGACATTGCGTGACCTTGATGATCTCAGTCAATGGGCACAACGTGGCATTGAATCTCGCGCAGCAGAAGTAGATCAAGTGCGTTCCATCATCACCGAAGAAGTTGATCGCTTTGCGCTCGACCAAGCACAGCGCCAAGCGGCACCCTTGGTTGCACAATTGCGTGAGGTAGTGGAGGCACTGCGGGTCGCCGAGATGGAGCGCTTTGGAGCTCGCCTCAGCGATATGAGTGATGAGCACCGCGAGGTGGTGGAATCCATCACTCGTGGCATTGTCGCAAAACTTCTGCATAGCCCTTCGGTGCGCTTGCGTGAAGCTGCCGGAACCCCTCAAGGTGAGCGACTTTCTGCTGCTGTTCGAGATTTATTTCATCTTGACTGAGTCGGTGTCGGCTAAGAAGTAATCATGTCTTTGTTGCGTATTGCTACACGCTCAAGTGCTCAAGCACGAGCTCAGTCGGAGTTTGTCGGACAATTACTGACTCAGACATTTCCCACTCTCACCATTGAGTACGTCTATGTGGACACTCAAGGTGATCTCAATGCAACGACACCTTTGCACCAAATGGGTGGACAAGGTGTGTTCGTCAAGGAAGTACAACGCGCAGTCCTTGATGGACGAGCCGACATTGCAGTGCATTCAGCAAAAGATTTACCTTCTCAAACCGCCGAAGGTTTAGTAATTGGCGCGATTGGCCAACGTCGCAGTCCCAATGATGCGTTAGTGGGCAAGTCACTTGATCAATTGGCTCAAGGCGCCACAGTGGCAACAGGTTCAGTGCGTCGTCGTGCTCAACTGCAACTTCTTCGCCCTGATCTTTCATTTGTAGATCTTCGTGGCAACATCCAAACTCGGTTATCCAAAATTCCAGAAGGTGGCGCGATTGTGATGGCTGTTGCTGCAATGGAGATTCTTGGTGTGACAGATCAGATTGCCGAAGTTTTGGATGTCTCTGTTGCAGTTCCGATGGTGGGACAAGGATCTGTTGCGGTGGAATGTCGCGACGACGATGCACTCACTCAGGAACGACTTGCTGCAATAGATCACAGCGAGAGCCGACGCGCTGTGGAAGCAGAACGCGCATTTCTTGCTGAATTAGGCGCGGGTTGTTCATTGCCTGTTGCAGCCCATCTGTCTAGCGATGGCGTATTCAGAGCGTTTATGGCCGCTGATGATTTAAGTGATGCAGTACAAATTGAGGGCTTTATCGGCGACTCTGATGATCATCGTGTAGTGGGAATTGCGATGGCCCAAGAGTGTCGCGCAAGGTTGTCCACAAAAGGTTGATGAAGTGAGCTCGCCACTTCAAGGTCGTTCGGTAGTTATCACTCGATCTCATGATCAGAATGAATCTCTTCGTCGTTTGTTGGAAGCACAAGGCGCAATCGTTATTGAGGTGCCACTGTTAGCTATTGCTGAGCCCGATGATGAAGGCCGTGAGCGTGACACTGTGCTGCAGCGATTTCACGAGTTTGATTGGATTGTGGTGACCTCACCTAATGGCGCAGATCGAGTTGCCCCTTTCCTTGGTGCTGCGATTGCCGCCGGCGACACTGATCATTTTCCGCATATTGCCGTTGTAGGTGCAGCAACAGAACGCTCACTGAATGTGAGTGCACACCTCGTTGCAGATCCTGCACGCGCCGACGTTTTGGTAGAGATGTTCCCAGAAGGAAATGGAAATGTTCTGGTGGTGCAAGGCAACCTTGCCGATGAAGTCGTGGAACATGGCATTGGGTCAAAAGGTTGGGCAGTGACAAGAGTTGTTGCTTATCGCACAGTTCAGCTTCAACCAGACCCCGACAAACGAGATCTTGCCGTATCGGCCGATGTGTTGTTGTTGGCATCGTCAAGTGCGGCTTCGGCCTGGTGTGATGCATTTGGTACTTCGGCACCCGAGGTAGTGGTCGCCATTGGCCCTTCCACTGCAAAAAGAGCGAGCGCCCTGGGTCTCCATGTGACCGCCGTAGCTCATGAACAGTCCCTTTCGGCACTAATTGAGACAACCTCAGATGTCTTTGAGGCGCGATAGGGATGCGTGGCTGTCGAGGTGGCTATTCCTGCCAATAACATCGAAGAGTGACTTTCCCCACTTCACGTCCCCGTCGGCTGCGTTCTTCGAACGCCATGAGAGAACTTGTTGCCGAGACTCATCTGCGCGTGTCGGATCTAGTTGCACCTCTCTTCGTGAGAGAGGGAATTAGCGAACCTCAGCCCATCGTGTCATTGCCAGGGGTGGTCCAACACACTCTCGATTCGCTTGTTGCCGAAGTAGTGCAACTACGTGACTTAGGTGTTCGTGGCGTGATTTTGTTTGGTGTGCCCGCACACAAAGATGAAGTTGGCTCTGGCGCGTTTGACCCCAACGGAATTGTGCAGGTGGCACTACGTCGATTGCGCGAAACCATTGGTGACGATGTGGTGTTAATGGCGGACTTGTGTGTTGATGAGTACACCTCGCATGGACACTGCGGAATCGTGGGTGCCAATGGAGACGTCGACAACGATGCAACGTTAGAGATTTATTGCCAAGCTGCAATTGCTCAAGCCAACGCAGGAGCCCATGTGGTTGCTCCCAGCGGGATGATGGACGGACAAGTAGGTGCAATCCGAAGTGCACTGGACAATGCCGGACACACAGAGGTTGCGATTATGGCCTATTCGGCTAAGTACGCCTCTGCGTTGTACGGCCCATTTAGAGATGCAGTGGATGTGCAGATTGCTGGCGGTGGACACCGAAAGGGTTATCAACAAGATTGGCGCAATGCGCGAGAGTCCATGCGTGAAGTATTTGAGGACATCGAACAAGGTGCAGACATTGTGATGGTGAAACCTGCACTTGCATATTTAGATGTAATTGGTCAAGTGCGTGCTTCTGTTGATCATCCAGTGGCTGCGTATCACGTCAGTGGTGAATACTCGATGATTAAAGCAGCTGCAGAACGTGGGTGGATTGACCACGATGCAGTTGCGCTGGAACACCTTGGCGCCATTAAGAGAGCCGGAGCAGACATTATCTTGACGTACTTCACTCGATGGTTTGCAGAACGAACTGCGCAACAAGGTCGTCATGGCTGACCACATTGCATATTGCGATGAGATCGCATGTGTCAAGGCTCAATGCAACCCTGTGGTGTGTCGCGGTGAAGGAATTGCATCGAATCAGTTGATTTTTGAACGCTCATCTCGTGCAATTCCTGGTGGCGTGAACTCATCGATTCGTGCATTCAAATCAGTAGGCGGTAATCCCTACATTGTGTCGCGTGCCGAAGGCGCAAAAGTGTTCGACGTGGAAGGCCGTGAATATGTCGACCTCGTGCAAAGCTACGGCGCAATCATCTTGGGCCATGCCCATCCCAAAGTCGTTGAAGCCATTCGAAGTGCGGCAGGAGATGGAACTTCCTACGGTGCCCCTACAACGCGCGAGATGAAGCTTGCTGAAGCAATTTCGGAGCGTGTGCCTTCGTGTGAGCGTGTTCGTTTTATGAATAGTGGCACTGAAGCGACGAGTACTGCTGTGCGTTTGGCTCGTGGTGCAACGGGACGCAAGCGCATCGTGACCTTTCATGGAAATTTTCATGGCGCAACCGATGCACTTCTTGCCGCAGGAGGAAGTGGTATTGCCACTTTGGGATTACCCGGTACTGCTGGTGTCCCCGAAGAAGCAGTGGCAAATACATTGGTGCTTCCCTACAACGTCGTTCCTCAATTAGATGAAGATGTAGCTGCAGTGTTTGTAGAACCAGTGGCGGCAAACATGGGAGTTGTTGCACCTGCTCCGGGATTTCTTGAAGGATTGCGTCGTGAATGTGATCGTGTAGGTGCGTTACTTGTATTCGACGAAGTGATTTCTGGTTTTCGACTTGGTGTAGGTGGAGCACAAGAGAAATTTGATGTTCGCCCAGATCTCACGTGTTTTGGCAAGGTGATTGGTGGTGGCTTGCCGATTGGTGCCGTCGGGGGCCGTCGAGATGTCATGGAGAATCTCACACCATTGGGAACTGTGTTTCATGCAGGAACATTGGCGGGTAATCCTCTTGCCACGGCTGCTGGCTTAGCAACTTTGCAGCAACTGGGCCAGGAGGAGTACATCGAATTGCTTGCACGCGCTCGCCATCTGTCGGCATTGTTGCGTGATGCGTGTGCCTCACAAGGCGTGCGTGCGCAGTTCCCTGTTGTAGGCACGTTGGTGGGGATGTACTTCGGGGATGCATTAAGTCAAGCGCCTACGAATTTCGAAGAGGCAAAGTCAACAGATGAAAAGATGTATGCACAGATTTTCCATGCATTGCTTACTGCGGGAGTGGCGCTGCCACCGGGCGCATACGAAGCTTTGTTTGTAGGACTTGCACATAGCGATGAAGTGATGAACGAATTGGCCGAACGAGTGGCGTTGGGTCTGGGAAGTATGCAACGTTGAGTCGATCACGTCTTGTGCTCACTGCGGCCATTGTGGTCGGGGCGTTGTTCTTGGGAAACATCATCGCCAATCTCTTTCGCAGCGATGGTCAGATTTCGCCAGATCGAATACTGCGCAAGATTGATCTTGTTGCATCGGTGAATTCGATTACCACTGATCCGAATTGGTCCCAAGATGGATCGCGCACAACGGGTGGGCAAATTCGCCTCGCACTCGATGATTTGCGCACATTGTCAATTCTTGAATCAACAATGGTGGATGATTACGCAACCGTTCCGGCATGTACAGATTTTGTGACACCAAATGCATGTGTTCTGTTAGCAGACATGTTGGGTGACGCTGTGGTGTGGTTTGCACTTGTTCCGGCCGATACTTCATCGGGTCAGGAATTCCTTACGTTGCCGGGCCTGATTGATATGCGTGATAACGGCAACGAAGGTGTACTGCGAAACGGCTGGGTGGTGAATCTCACTAATGGTGTACGTCGCGAGTGTGGCGACATAGACACGACATCATTGCGCGACTTTATTACGCGTTTTCCAGATACTCAGAGCACGACATTGGTCAACATGATTACGGACAATGTTGTCACTGTGACGTGCGTGCAATAAGCACGCCGAACGTTACTTTGACTTGTTGGCGCGGGGATCTGTGCCCACCGCGATAGGCGCGGGCATGAGATCTTTGAAATCATCTGCCACTGTGTCAAACGATGACGAACCATCTTGAAGAGCTTTGAAGATGGGTGACTCTGGTGAGCACCAGTGTTCGTATTCAGCTGCCCATTGTTCATCGGTAGGATCAATTCCTGCGAGGTCATAACGAATGTGACACACCACTCCGAGAATTTCGTATTCGGTTAATGCACCGCCGGCACTTTCACCTTGCTGAGGCATGGCAGCACCGTTGTAGCCAAGCAAAGTACGCACTCCGCCTTCACGGTTGGGGTCGCCGTAACTTGCAAGACCAGCTGACAGATATTTCTGACTTCCGTTGTAGACGAAATTCAACATGTCCTCAATGTGAGGGAAAGTCTTGACGGCATTGCCCTGATAAAGAACTTGTCCCGCGCCGCCGGAACCATTTGCGCCATGGCATCCTGCACAACCGCCGTACACCTCGATGCCCTTGGCGATGGGTCCTTCAACTTTTTTCTCTTCGGGCGTTAACGCCACCAAGTACAACATTGCCCAGATGGGGAGCAATGAAAGTGTTGCCATTGCCCAGAAGGGAATCTTGCGACGAGTCTTTGCAGCCACCACGTATGCAGGGTCTGGTGCTGCCGCTTTCGGTGCCGGTGCCGCCTTGGGTGCCGCTGCTGCATCTGTCGTTGCAGGTGTTGCAGGCTTTGCAACTGCCGGGGATGCATTGCTTGATGCTTCACCAGACGCAGCCTCTCGGCGCGCCTTGGAACGATTCAACAGGTGCTCGGGGATCTCGGTCACTGCACTTACCTCTCGGAAGACCTCGTCGGACACCTCAGGTGGGCGGATTACCCACCTATTACACGGCGCCAGACTTCTCCACGATAGACAAAAACCGACCCCTCCCTGCAATCTTTGGCCAACTGGGGGCCTATGAAATGTGTTGCTCTGAGGAGCTCGGAGCACAAAAGCACAACCATCCTTTTGCACAAAAGCACAAAGTCCCTCAAGGGGCCTGGGATTTAGGTGACAGATGTCGTTGTCAACAGATTGGGTCTAATGGGCACGGTGATGGCTAGTGTTCATAGTGCTCAAGCACCCGCCCCGTGACCGGAGAAGTAGAACAGTCCATGCTCGCGATTGACATCCTCAGATGGCCCGGAATGAATCAGGCCTTTCTGTTTTCATTAGTACTGACAACGGTTATGGCACTGGCTGCCATTCCGTTCGGCAAACGACGTCCTAAAGATGCGCCCGTGACATGGGGTGAAGCAATGGTCGGATCGGTGTACGTGTTTTTCGTGATGTTCCTTGCATTTGGTGTTGTTCCTCACCAATTCATCGTGCACGCAGACAACGACTTGGGTTGGAGAAAAGACAAGTTGCTCAACGGTCCATTCGACATCTTGCAAGCACAAGCCAATGGCGGCAACTTCCCCTTCACTGTGAGCTATGAAGCAGTGCGCGACATTCTCGTTGTGGTCATTCACGTGTATTTCATTGGTTTGATGATTTATCTCTTCGTGTGGTGGCAGAAGCGCCACGACAAGGCAAGTAAAGAACTTGCAACCTCTTCGTATGGTCGTCCATTGGTAAAGGTCAAGAAGGCATAACAGCCATGGCACGTACCGACGCCAATCCACCGATGCCTGAGTGGTCCACCGAATATCAATTGGTGGAAGTAGATGCGGATTACCTGGGTAAAGCTGTAAAGCCGAAGCAGTTCATTCACATCGACCAAAGCGAATGCATCATGTGTGAAGGCTGCGTGGATATTTGTCCGTGGAAGTGCATCCACATGGTGACCCCTGATGCTGTTGCAGAAGCTCAAGGAACTGAACTGCCTGGAGATGATCCTTCAGACAATGTGATTTTTATTATTGACGACGATGTGTGCACACGATGCGCACTCTGTGTTGATCGCTGTCCTACTGGCGTCATCATTTTGGGCAAGGTCGGCGCACCTTCCCCAGAAGGTG
>JBIKSB010000003.1:0-23132 GCA_044348855.1 Ilumatobacteraceae bacterium
CACGACCAAGTGAATCACTCACTTGATATGACACCGCCGTCGCTGTACCCGTGAAAGTCGGCAATGGATCAAATACCACAGCCCCCGTTGTGAGATTCACTGTGTATGTGCCTTGATTCGGAACAGTCAACGATGTCTTGTCGCATGCAGGAGCGGTTTGGCCAGTCCCACACAACAACACTGTTGTTGCCAACAACGGGAACGAAGTTGCACCTGCAGAGTCGTTGGATACGGGTGTATAGGTCTGATTCGTGTCATAGGCATCGGTGATTGCCTCAGGCGATGCATTGGGAACCGGCGGTAAGCCCACAGTCGGCGAGATGGTCGACGTCGCAGCTCGATTCAAAGAATCCTTTGATTGATATGAGATTGGTGTTGCGGTGCCAGTGAATGTCGGCAACGGATCAAAGGTGACCACGCCTGTTGTTGTGTTCACTGTGTAGGTGCCCTGATTTGGAACAGTCAAAGACGTCAATGTGCAATTCGGCGCAGTCTGGCCGGTGCCACACAACAACACTGTTGTTGCCAACAATGGGAACGACACCGCACCAGGGGTGTCATTACTGATGGGCGTATACGTCTGGTTGGTGTCATATGCATCACTGATTGCCTCAGGCGATGCATTGGGAACCGGCGGTAAGCCCACAGTCGGTGTGATAGTGGACGTCACCACGCGGTTCAACGAATCTTTCGCCTGATACTCGACAGGTGTTGCAGTGCCAGTGAAGGTGGGTAACGGATCAAACACCACAGCACCCGTTGTGGGGTTCACCGTATAGGTGCCTTGATTCGGAATAGTCAAAGTTGTCAACGTGCAGTTCGGTGCGTCCTGATTGGTGTCACACAACAACACAGTTCCAGCCAACAATGGGAATGAAGGCGCACCAGGAGTGTCATTACTTAATGGCGTATACGTCTGGTTCGTGTCATATGCATCACTGATCCCCTCAGGTGATGCAGTCGGCACTGGCGGCAAGCCCACACTTACATTGATCTCAGCTGTTGCAGTGCGTCCAAGAACATCAGTTGCTTGGTACGCAACGGGAGTAGCTGTCCCTGTAAATGTAGGCAACGGATCGAAAGTGACAGTGCCATCAGCATTAACTGTGTAGGTGCCCTCACCGTCAACAGTCAACGAAGTCTTGTCGCAATTCGGTGCAATCTGATTTGTGTCGCATAGTCTCACCGATGCGGGAACCCATTCAGCCCCTGGAGTGTCATTTACCAACAGTGAAATAGTTTGGTTCGTGTCATAGGCGCCAGACGAGGTGTCATCGACTGCAGTGATCGGTGGCGCGGTAACAGTTGGTGTGATTGTGGAAGTTGCTGCACGACCAAGTGAATCACTCACTTGATACGGCACCGGTGTCGCAGTACCCGTAAATGTGGGCAATGGATCAAATACCACAGCACCAGTTGTGGGATTCACGATATAGGTGCCTTGATTTGGAACAGTCAACGATGTCTTGTCACATGCAGGAGCGGTTTGGCCAGTGCCACACAACAACACTGTTGTTGCCAACAATGGGAATGAAGGTGCACCAGCAGTGTCGTTACTGATTGGTGTGTATGTCTGATTTGTGTCATAGGCATCCGTGATTGCCTCAGGTAATGCATTTGGTACTGGCGGCAAGCCCACGGTCGGCGTAATAGTGGACGACACCACGCGATTCAACGAATCCTTCGCCTGATACGAGATTGGTGTTGCGGTACCCGTGAAGGTTGGCAATGGATCAAACGTCACCGTTCCATCAGCATTCACCGTGTAGGTGCCTTGATTCGGAACAGTCAACGATGTCAACGTGCAATTAGGCGCAGTCTGGCCAGTGTCACACAACAACACAGTTCCAGGCAACAGCGGGAACGAAGGTGCACCTGGAGTGTCGTTCGGCAATGGCGAAATAGTTTGATTAGTGTCGTAATCACCACTAGATGTATTCGGCGATGCAGCCGGTACCGGTGGTAAGCCCACACTTGGGGTGATATCAGCTGTTGCAGTGCGTCCAAGAACATCAGTTGCTTGGTACGCAACGGGAGTTGCGGTACCAGTGAACGTGGGCAATGGATCAAACGTCACTGTGCCATCAGTATTCACTGTGTAGGTGCCCTCACCGTCAACAGTCAAGGAAGTCTTGTCGCAATTCGGTGCAATCTGATTAGTGTCGCACAGTCTCACAGATGTAGGAACCCATTCAGCACCTGGCGTGTCATTCACCAATGGTGAAATTGTTTGGTTTGCGTCGTATAGACCCGATGAGGTGTCATCGACTGCAGTGATCGGTGGCGCTGTAACGGTTGGCGTAATTGTGGAAGTTGCTGCACGACCAAGTGAATCACTCACTTGATACGGCACCGGTGTTGCGGTACCAGTGAAAGTTGATAATGGATCAAAGGTGACCGCACCAGTTGTGGGATTCACGGTGTACGTACCTTGATTCGGAACAGTCAACGATGTCTTGTCACATGCAGGAGCGGTTTGACCGGTTCCACACAACAACACTGTTGTTACCAACAATGGGAACGAAGCTGCACCTGCAGTGTCATTCGATACGGGTGTATAAATCTGATTCGTGTCATAGGCATCCGTGATTGCCTCAGGTGATGCATTTGGTACTGGCGGTAGACCCACAGTTGGAGTGATTGTGGATGTCACCGCACGATTCAACGAATCCTTCGCCTGATACGAGATTGGTGTTGCGGTGCCAGTGAATGTGGGCAACGGATCGAAAGTAACTGTGCCATCAGCATTCACCGTGTAGGTGCCTTGATTCGGAACTGTCAAAGTTGTCAACGTGCAATTAGGCGCAGTCTGGCCAGTGTCACACAACAACACCGAACCAGGCAACAACGGGAACGAAGGTGCGCCAGGAGTGTCGTTCGGCAATGGCGAAATAGTTTGATTCGTGTCGTAATCGCCACTCGAGATATTCGGCGATGCAGTCGGCACCGGTGGCAAGCCCACGGTCGGCGTGATCGTGGACGACACCGCACGATTCAGCGAATCCTTCGCCTGGTACTCAACAGGTGTTGCGGTGCCAGTGAACGTGGGCAACGGATCGAAAGTGACCGCACCCGTTGATGGGTTCACTGTGTACGTACCTTGATTTGGAACAGTAAAAGTTGTCAACGTGCAATTCGGCGTATCTTCATTGGTGTCACACAACAACACAGTTCCAGCCAACAATGGGAACGAAGGCGCACCGGCGGTGTCATTACTTAATGGCGTATAAATCTGATTCGTGTCATAGGCATCGGTGATTGCCTCAGGTGATGCAGTGGGAACCGGCGGCAAGCCCACAGTCGGAGTGATTGTGGATGTCACCGTGCGATTCAACGAATCTTTCGCCTGGTACTCCACAGGTGTTGCGGTGCCAGTGAACGTCGGCAAAGGATCGAAAGTCACCGTGCCATCAGCATTCACTGTGTACGTACCCTGATTCGGAACAGTCAGAGTTGTCAACGTGCAATTCGGTGCATCCTCATTAGTGTCACACAACAACACAGTTCCAGCCAACAATGGGAACGAAGGTGCACCAGGAGTGTCGTTCGGTAATGGCGAAATAGTTTGATTCGTGTCGTAATCGCCACTCGAGATATTCGGCGATGCAGTCGGTACAGGTGGCACACCCACAGTTGGCGTAATCGTTGATGTTGCCGCGCGACCCAACGAATCACTTGCCTGATATGAGATTGGTGATGCAGTGCCGGTGAAGGTGGGCAACGGATCAAAAGTGACCGCACCTGTTGATGGGTTCACTGTGTACGTACCTTGATTCGGCACGGTCAACGATGTCTTGTCACATGCAGGAGCGGTTTGCCCCGAGCCACACAACAATACCGAACCAGGTAACAACGGGAACGAAGCTGCGCCAGGGGTGTCATTTGATATTGGCGTATAGACCTGGTTCGTGTCATAGGCATCAGTGATGGCCTCAGGTGATGCAGTGGGTGTTGGCGGCACACCCACAGTCGGCGAAATTGTCGACGACACCGCACGATTCAACGAATCCTTCGCCTGATACGAGATTGGTGTTGCGGTGCCAGTGAAGGTGGGCAACGGATCGAAAGTAACTGTGCCATCCGCATTCACCGTGTAGGTGCCTTGATTCGGAACTGTCAAAGTTGTCAACGTGCAATTCGGCGCCGTTTGCCCCGAGCCACACAGCAACACCGAACCAGGCAACAACGGGAACGAAGGTGCGCCAGCAGTGTCGTTACTTAATGGCGTATAAACCTGGTTCGTGTCATAAGCAGCGCTAATTGCCTCAGGTGATGCAGTGGGTGTTGGCGGCAAGCCCACAGTTGGCGTGATGTCAGCTGTTGCAGTGCGGTTCAGAATGTCTGTTACTTGATACGCAACTGGAGTAGCTGCCCCTGTAAATGTAGGCAACGGATCAAAAGTGACTGTGCCATCAGAATTCACGGTGTAGGTGCCCTCACCGTCAACAGTTAAAGACGTCAACGTACAATTCGGTGCAGTCTGCAGTGAGCCACACAAACGCACAGAAGTCGGATCCCACTCAGCGCCAGGAGTGTCATTCAGCAAAGGCGAAATTGTTTGGTTTGTGTCATAGGCGCCAGATGAGGTGTCATCCACTGCGATCAGTGGTGGTGCAGTGACTGTTGGGGTAATTGTTGCGAAGTCAACTTGACCAAGTGTGTCTTCTACTTGATACACCACAGGGGTTTGCACTGTTCCAGTGAAAGTAGGTAATGGATCAAAGGTCACTCGGCCTGTTGTGGGGTCCCATGTGTATGTCCCCTCGCCAGAAACTGTGACGGTGCTTTGATCACAATCATCAGGAGTCTGTACTGGGCTAAGGCCACACAATTTCAATGTCGAAGCAACCAATGGCGCACTTGGATCACCAGGGACATCATTCGCTAATGGATTAATCAATTGATTGGTGTCATAGTCGCCACTTGATACGTCATTTACTGCATTTGGTGGAGGCGGCACCGTTGGGGTCAATGTGCTTGTTGCTGTTTGACCCGCAACATCAGTGATGCGATAGACCACGGGGGTTTGATCTCCCGGCGCAATTGAGTTCAACGCAACAAATGTCGCAACTCCGGTGTCGCGATCAATTGTCCATGTTCCTTCACCACTAATCGTCACAGTGGTTCCACAAAGACTGGTGCTCGGATCAATGAGACAAGGTCCATTCACCGAACCAGATCGCAAGTCGGCGCCAGTACCCAATCCTCCACTACCAATGACAGTGGTAAATGTTGCAGTACCTCCTGGCAACACAGACTGAGTTTCGGGCCTAGCTATAGGTGCACCAGGTGGATCAATGGTGGGCGTAATAGTTGAAGTTGCCGTACGGTCCAATGAATCGCTTACTTGATACACAACAGATGTTGCAGTACCGGTAAACGTAGGCAACGGATCAAACGTCACCGTGCCATCGGCATTCACCGTGTAGGTACCCTGCCCCGAGACAGTGAGTGTTGTCTTGTCGCACGCAGGTACGGATTGTCCCGCGCCACACAACAACACGGTGGATGCCAAAAGCGGAAAATCCACTGCGCCGTCAACATCGTTAACTAACGGTATGTGCGTCTGGTTCGTGTCATAGGCCGAGGTCATCACATCTGGATTCGCAATAGGTAGAGGCGGCTCTCCTACCGTGGGTGAAATTGTCGATGTTGCGGCGCGATTCAATGAATCCTTCGCTTGATACGACACAGGTGTGGCTACACCAGTAAATGTAGGCAAAGGATTAAAGGTCACAGTGCCATCGGCATTCACGATGTAGGTGCCTTCATCATCAACGATCAGAGTCGTCAACGAACAATTCGGTGCAGTCTCATCCTCATCACACAACAACACAGTTCCAGGTAACAGGGGGAATGAAGCCGCACCAGGAGTGTCATTACTCAACGGCGTATATGTCTGGTTCGTGTCATAGGCAGCGCTAATCGCTTCAGGCGATGCAGCCGGGACTGGTGGCACACCAACTGTTGGTGTGATTGTTGATGTTGCGGCGCGACCGAGAGAATCACTTACTTGATATGACACGGCCGTGGCAGTGCCAGTAAACGTAGGCAGCGGATCAAACGTGACCGCACCAGTTGTCGGATTCACTGTGTAGGCGCCTTGGCCATCAACAGTCAATGATGTCTTGTCACACGCAGGTGAAGTCTGGCCAGTTCCACACAACAACACTGTTGTCGCCAACAATGGGAATGATGCCGCACCAGGTGTGTCGTTTGAAATAGGCGTATAAATCTGGTTCGTGTCATAAGCATCACTGATCGCCTCAGGCGATGCAGTCGGTACTGGTGGCAAGCCCACAGTGGGAGATATGGTCGACGACGCAGCACGGTTCAAAGAATCCTTCGCCTGATACGAAATAGGAGTCGCGACACCCGTGAAAGTCGGCAACGGATCAAACGTGACCGCACCAGTTGTGGGATTCACTGTGTAGGCGCCTTGGCCATCAACAGTCAACGTTGTCAATGTGCAATTCGGTGCAGTCTCCCCTGTTCCACACAGCAACACAGAACCCGCCAACAACGGGAATGACGTAGATCCGGGCGTGTCATTAGAGAGTGGCGTATAGACCTGGTTCGTGTCATAAGCATCACTAATCGCCTCAGGAGATGCAGTCGGAGCTGGCGGAAGTGCAACGGTGGGCGTAATGAGAGCATCAGCAATTTCGCCCAGTTCATCTGCAACTTGATAACGCACGGACCTAGACACAGTTCCTACAAAAGTCGGAAGTGGGTTAAATGTGACAGTTCCATCACTATTCACCGTGTAGGTGCCTTCCCCAGGAATACTCAGTGAAGTTTTATTGCAATTTGGAGGAGTTTGTGCTTCGTTCTCCGCAGTATCAGGGTCGTCGACACCACACAGACGCACGGTAGATACATCAAAATCTGCACCTCGCTCAGTGTCATTGAACAAAATATCGATGATTTGGTTCGTGTCATATGCGCCACTTGATGTGTCATTGTCGGCTTCGGGTTGTGAAATAACCGTGGGCGTATAAGTAGAAGACGTGACTTGATTGGATCCGTTCTTCACTTGATATGTCACCGGCGGGGCAACACCTGCCCAATCAGTAGATGGCGTGAAAGTAACAACTCCGGTTGACTGATTAACCGAATACACACCACCTTCAACAGAGACAGTGAGTGCAGAACAATTCGGTGTTGTTTGACTTGGACCACACAGGAACAACGAACTTGTCGAAAGCACGCCGAAACCAGCTGTGTCATTCGTGAGTACCGACTTTGATTGGGTGATATTCACATAGTCAAGGCTGGTGTCTGGAGTCGCACTCGGTGCCGGTGTCACCGTGGGCGTGATTGTTGCCGTTGTGGGTCGTAGTTGAGTATCGGAGATTTGATACTGCACAGGCGTTGCGGTACCCACAAAATTTGGCAACGGATCAAATGTGACTGTTCCATTTGAGTTCACCGTGTAAGTACCCTCGTTGGGCACAGTGAGTGATGTTTTGTCACATACAAATGGCCCGGTTCCGTATCCGCATAGGAACAACGATGAGTTCTGTCCTGGGTATCCAGCTTCAAACTGATCGTTTGTCAGCGGTGAAATGATTTGATTGACATCTTGGCCATTGATAGATGTGTCGTCAACTGCATCAGGTAACGCAGACGCCGAAATGGTGAGTGAGTAATCCTCTACTTCACCTGATGACACCTTCCCGGTGGGTAACGGAATTGGGTCATAACTGAGTCGAATACGTGCATAGGTGGGCCCCGCGACAAGAGTGTTGGGTACTGTCCAATTCAATGTTGCAGAGGTTGCATTTACCCCAGGATTTGGAGCACATGTACGTTCTGAGAATGACATCACACTGTCACGGTTGAAGTCAATCCACCCACACAAATACGCCGACTGCTCAACTCCTGAGAGTGTCACTGGTATTGAATATGTGGTTCCCACATCAGTACTCGTGAGATTTCTCCAACTTGTTACACCATTACCTGGAACATTGGTAATGGTCGCGCCCGGGCTCACTGCGTTTCCATTCTCAGTACCGTATAGCGAGGTTAAGTTGTCGGCAGTGACTGAGGAACCAAGTGTGAGAAATCCCACCACATGGCTTGCAACGGGATTGTCATAGCTCAAGGGCAAACGTCCGAAGTCTTCGGTCACGCTTGCCACAATGTTCCATTGGTCTTCGTTACCCCAACCAGATCCATTGGCCCAATAACTCACCGCGAACTTTACTTCGGTCACTGTTCCATTGACCTGCAAAGAACCACAGCCAGCAGATGGAGCGTGTGTACAACGTGTCCCTGGATTTGGTTCGATAATCCCCACATGAGTGCCGTTAAGGACTTGCATGTTTGTGCCACTTAAACGAGTGACGGTCACATTTGGTGTCACAAGATCCAATTCACTCCACGACCTTGCGCCTCCATCGTTACCACCCCAACCAGCAAACGAAATGACTGGGTTAATGGTTGGCTCAGAAAATGTCATTGTGACAAATCCTCTGTTCAAACATCTCGACAAGGTGGAACTCTCGGTATACAACGTGCAGCCTTCATCGCCTGCGCTTGTGAAAGGCTCCATGCTGGATAAACGCACACCGGGGTCGGAAATGAGACCCGTAGCAGTGAAATGCTCATCGCGCCCGCCGCGGTCTTGCAACGACTCAGTCACTTCCCAGATGCATAAAAAATCACCGCTGACACCCACGCTATAAGACACACCGTTAGGCAATGTGCGCTGGCGTGTGGAATTTGCATAGCGGCTTCCCCCACACGCGTTGTTGTTTGAGGGAGGCGTCTCCCATGACCAGGTGCTATTCGTGGATTGATTAGATCCCGAAAATGAACGCGCATCGTTGCCCACGAAGTCTTGAATCGCAGAGTTCCCGGTTCCCACATTGGAAGTAGGCGCAACGTAATCCACTGCCACAGTTGCACCAGACGGAACAGGTGATGCAAGGGTAAGAATGACGGTTGAGCCACTCACCACTGCATTAGTAACAGTGGCAGAATCCATTCCCACAAAAACGTTGTAGGCAGATGCCGGTGCTGTGGCACTTCCCAAGGTTTCATTAAAGGAAAGTGTCACGGTGTTTCCACTGGCCACAATGGTGGTCAATGTCGGAGGAATTGTGTCAGGCCCCGCCGTAGAGAGGTTTGATATTGATCTTTCAGAAAGTGACGCCGCGTCATTTCCTGCAGCATCTTGATTGGCTGCATTTGCGGCGCTTGAATCCGGAGTAGGTGCCGTATAGGCCAAGGTCACCGACTTTCCAAACTCGATGGTTGAACCCACATTGAGGCGCACAGTTGCTCCCGACACCACTGTGCTCGTGACCAAAAATGGCACTCCATCAACCATCACGGTGTAAGCGCTCCCGGGCGCGGTATTGGCGATCAATGCTTCGTCGTAGGTCACAGTGATAAAGGTGCCTGTGGAGTTCACCGTGGCTGAAGAAAAAATCGGGGCACGAAGATCGGGTGCCACTGTGGAGTTATTGATGGTAGGTAACTCGGTAAAGGTCGGGGTGTCATTACCTGTGGCATCTTGCACGGCGGCATTTGAGCCAGTGGAGTCCGCTGTGGGCGCAGCATAGGAAATCGTCACCGTCTGATTGGACGTAATGGGAGTTCCCGACAAGTTCAGTGTGAATGAATTACTCGGATTAGACACATTCATGCCTGAGATAGCCATAGGGAGGCCGTTAACTAAAACAGTAAACGCTGATGTTGGTGGCTTGTTGTTCCCCAGAATTTCACTGAAGTTCACCACCAATTGAGTACCACTTGCAGTCACCACAGCAGTTGTCATTGTGGGCGCAGTGATATCGATAGATGAGCTATTGGTCACCGAGCGTGCCGACAAGGAACTTGCGTCATTTCCTGCCGTGTCTTGAATAGCGAAGTTGTTAATGGTTGCATCTGGAGTAGGAGCGTTATATGCAACAGTGACTACTTGTGCGTTATGCAATGGAGTAGCCAATGTCAATACCACGGTCGAGATATTCCCTGCAGATGTTGCACTGTTCACCGTCACTGGGTTGCCATCTACCAACACGGTGTAAGCACTCACAGGTGCAGTCGTAGATCGAAGTACCTCGCTGAAATTCAATGTCAATGTGGTGCCATTAGATCCCAGGGTTGCCGAGGAAAAAGTCGGCGGTGTTTGGTCCACAGAGGAACTATTTGTCACACTTGTCGTAGTGAAAGAAGCAGCATCATTGCCTGCGTTGTCTTGAATTGCATTATTTGTGATTGCTGTGTTGGGAGTTGGGGCGGTGTAGGCAACACTGACTGGCAATAAACGCCCGATGGGAGACGCAAGTGTGAGTGTCACGTCGCTATTCGATCCAGTTGATGACACAGTGGTCACCGTCACAGGAACACCGTTATTCAGCACAGTGAAATCTGAGGGAAATGCAGTTGTTGAACGAAGAGTCTCACTGAATCTCAAAGTGATCGTTGTTCCATTAGTGGCTACTGAGGCCGACGACAACGTAGGTGGAGTTTGATCTAATGAGGAATTGTTTGTGACCGCACGTGCAGACAGAGAGATCGCATCATTGCCGGCATTGTCTTGAATGGCGTTGTTACTGATACTTAGATCGGGCGTTGGTGCGTCGTAGGAAACACTGATGGTCCTACCCTGGGCCACTACTGAGGCGAGGGTGAGAATCACAGTTGCCGTATTTCCTGGAGATGTTGCAGAACTGATGGTTGCGGGTTCCCCATCTATTAACACGGTGTATGCACTCACTGGTGCAGTTGTTGCACGCAATGTCTCGTTGTACGACAACGTCAACGTCGTGCCGTTTGCAGCCAGTGCCGCAGAACTAAATACTGGAGCTGTTTGGTCTACAGTCGAACCGTTTGACACAGATGTTGTTGTAAAAGAAATTGCATCATTCCCAGCATTGTCTTGTATCGCATTATTCGTAATCGATGTATCTGCAGGGGGCGCAGCATAGGAAACACTCACGGGGCGTGATTGACCAATAGGTGATGCCAACGTGAGTGTCACTACACCGTTGGCACCCGTGGAAGACACTGCGGTGACCGTAATGGGGACACCATTGTTCAATACGGTGAAATCTGTCGGTGATGCAGTTGTGGCACGAAGAGTCTCATTGAACGTCAAGGTCACCGATGTTCCCGCAGCATTCACTGCAGTAGACGACAAAGTAGGAGGTGTTTGGTCCACCGCGGAGCTGTTCGTGACTGATCGATTGGTAAACGCAATCGCATCTGCACCACCAATATCTTGAATTGCAGGGTTAGCTAGTCCAGGGTCCGGTGCGGGAGGAGCATAGGACACCAACACCGTGCGCAATGCTGCTACCACCGTGTCCAATGTGAGGACCACATTGGCATCACTACCTGTTGCTGAAACACCCGTTACTCCCACTGGTGAACCATTGACGGTCACTGTGAAGTTGGCAGGTATTGCTGTGGTGGATGCGATCGTTTCGTTATATGTCAGGGTCAAGATTGTGCCCGAGGCTCCCAATACTGCACTACTAATAACAGGCGGGATAGGAAATGGCGTAATCGCATTTGATGCCGGCGATGATGCGCTCGATGGCACGTCACCATTAAATGCGGTGGACGTGAATGTGTAGGCAACACCGTTTGTCAAACCTGTAATGACACAAGAGCCCGACGCGCCCGTGACTGTGCATGTTTTGTTCGGTTCTCCAACGGTAGTGACAAGGTATGAGGTGGTTACCACTCCAGAACCAGCAGTCACACTTACTGTTGCTTGCGTGTCCGCAGCTACTGCTGTGGGGGCAGGGGGTGTAGGTGGCGCTGTGTAGATGGCGCTATAGCGACGCAGATAACGACTTGCAATGTTCTGATCTCCCCCCACAATGATGCGCCCATCTGATTGGATAGCAATTGAGTTTCTGACCACTCCAAAATTGCCATCAAGAGCTGCGTTGTTATTGAAGACAGTCTCTGCGACACCGGCTGGGGAGAATCTCCTTAGATTGCCGATACCCGCAAGAATTTTCCCATCGCTTTGTAGCGCTATTGCAGTGACAGTTCCGGTAACACTTGCGAAGCCAGAATCAATTTCACCAGTGGCGAGGTAGCGCCTCAATCCAAACGTGCCACCCACAAGAATCTTTCCATCTGGTTGGACTTCAATTGCATTCACTGTCGCGCCTGGGTTGGCAGCAAATCCGCTATCCACAAGAGTGCCTGCAACGTAACGTTTCATACCAAACGCACCACCGACGAGAACATATTCTGTTCCGTCAATGGTGTAGGTCTTCACTGCATTGATGACGCCACCCGGTGCCACCGATGCCTCGGATACTCCATTTTGGCTATAACGAACAAGAGCATTCGAAGTTGCTACGCCTGCAAAAATTTTGTTGGTGCTTGTGCTCACACTCAATGCACGATGTGAATTCGTTTGACCAGTCCCAAAAGATGAATCTCGTACTCCCGCGAGGGTGTAGCGCATGAGTCGAGCCGTGACAGGCCAGTCTTCCCCGCCAACAATTGCGTATTCGACACCATTGATGTTCTGAATTGCAACCGCATCAAATGCACCCGAACTCACAATCGTGGTCATGGCGCCTGTCGAGGCGTATTTGACGAAGCCGACACTACGCGCCACAAAGATTTCTCCATTGCTCGCAATCGCGATCCCTCGTGCATCGCGGTCTGCAAGCGAAGACGGGAAAGTTGTGTCACGCATTCCGGCCTGAGTTGACGCGAATGCAATCCGTACCCCTGCGATTCCATCAATGGAGATCACGAAGACCGATGTCAACAAAAGGGTGGCTGCTCCGAGAGATGTCAGCCGTCGCATCCGGCGCCACACCAGACTTGGCCCAGCCCCAAGAGATTCCGCGACATTCCGCAGACGCCGTGATCTACCTGCGAACACTGAGAACAGTCCCTGAAAAACTTTTTTAATGCAGACCATTATTTGAATAATGCTATCTATTTTTTTGGCCGTAGGAAGGGGCGAGCCGCACGTCCTTATGTGCGACCGAACTCCCATATATTGAGGTATCAATGAGGCCAGATTCACCTCTGCATCTACATCTTGTGGACACTGGCAGAGCCTCGGGGTATCTCATTCCCCCTTATCTAGGACACAGCGACTGGGGTGCGATGCCAAGCGCTGGGCTACTTACGTCTCCTTAAATGAGTCTTGACTTACACACTAAAAAGGAACAAAAGAGGTGAGGTTATGTAGCCCCATGAGGTATCGGTCCCGTATTCGCCCGAAAGTGAGGTACATACCCTGCCGGCCGGCACCGGACAGCCTTAGGGCTATTGGAGAAAAACCACTAACCTTCTAGAACTTGGTTTCCACAGGGGTGGGACGCAGAGCGCATGAGACTAGGAAACAGAATTCGATGACACGTGTGAAAAAGGCTGAACTGTTTCTCGGCGCGTTGGCCGGACTGACACTTTTGTTTATGGGGTCCTCGCCCGCTCAGGCTGCAGAGACAAATGAAACAAACATCATCGTCACCGTGATCGAAGAAAAACTGACTGATGGTGAAATGGAGCGAATCCCTGTGGAAGGGGTCACAGTAACCGCCACCGGAGCTTCTGGAGTGGTGACGGGCATCACCGACGACAACGGTGTGATTTCTCTTGCCGTAATTAGAACCGGCGAATACAAAGTGGCCATTGATGTCGCCTCGCTTCCCGATGGCATTACTCCCCAAACAAACCGTCCCACAGAGTTAACAATCAACTTTGATACCGGTGCCACTATTGGAACAGGCGAGAGAAAAGTGTCTTTGTTTGTCGGTGACGATAATGAAAGCACCTCGGGGCGTTGGGAACAATTGCCACAAACACTTGTAAACGGAATCAAGTTGAGTTTGATCATTGCCATGTGTGCCGTGGGCTTGTCCCTGATTTATGGCACCACTGGACTTACCAACTTTGCACACGGTGAAATTGTGACTATCGGTGCACTTGCCGCATTTGCGTTAAACAAATCAGGTTTAGGTCTGCACCTTCTTCTTGCTGCTCCATTTGGAATCGCCGCATCTGCTCTTGCGGCGGGGCTCTTCGAACGCCAAATGTGGCGTCCATTGCGCCGCCGTGGCACAAGCCTCACGTCAATGATGATTATCTCCATTGGTGTGGCAATCGCGGTGCGCTACGTCTACTTGTTCTTCTTTGGCGGACGCAATAAGCGCTACAACGAATTTGTGGGCACACCCGAGATTGACTTCGGACCTTTTGGCATCACGCCGCGAGATTTGGGAATCATGATTATCTCGGTGTTGACAGCACTTGGTGTTGCAGTGTTTCTTTCTAAAGCCAAACTCGGCAAGGCCATCCGTGCAGTCTCGGACAACCCAGATCTCGCATCTGCCACTGGCATCAACACTGACCGCATCATTTTGATTGTGTGGATTATTGGTGGAGCCTTGGCCGGCATGGGCGGCTTGATGCTGGGCGCAAGCACAGGTGTGCAATGGGACATGGGCAACATCATCTTGTTGTTGATGTTTGCTGCCATCACCGTGGGTGGTTTAGGAAACCCCTACGGAGCATTGCTTGGATCATTTGTGGTGGGAATGTTCACTGAACTGTGGACATGGATTTTCCCGAACGTGGTAGAGCTAAAAACACTTGGCGCGCTGTTGGCCTTGGTGTTGGTTCTTCTTGTGCGACCACAAGGACTTCTCGGACGTAAGGAGCGCATCGGATGAGTTGGGATCTCATACTTTCAAATTCGCTATACACCGCAGTAAGCGCTAACGCCATTGCCTACATGCTGGTGGCACTTGGTCTCAACGTGCACTTTGGTTACACCGGATTGTTGAACTTCGGCCAAGCTGGCTTTGCAGCCATTGGTGCATACTCGCTCAGTATTCCCATCAGTCGCTATGACTGGCCGTGGCCCTTTGCTCTTCTTCTCCTTGTTGTCACGTCGATTCTTTTGGCATTGCTATTGGGTATTCCCACGTTGCGTTTGCGCGCGGACTATTTGGCGATTGTGACTATTGCAATTGCAGAAATCATTCGATTGTTCTTGAATTCTGTGCGCTTCACATGGCTCACCGGAGGAAACGATGGCTTGCAGGGATTTACACGCTGGATGGAGAACGCAAATCCGTTCCCTGAAAGTGGTGTCACATTTTGGGCACAAAAAGTAGATGGATATCGCTTGTGGCTCATGGTGAGCGGTTGGGTACTTCTCACCATTGTCGCAGTCGGCGTGTACTTGCTCATGCGCAGCCCCTGGGGTCGCGTGTTGAAGAGTATTCGCGAAGATGAAGACGCCGCACGCAGCCTTGGCAAGAACGTGTTTGCCTACAAGATGCAGAGTCTGATGCTGGGTGGCTTCATCGGATCGCTCGGCGGTATGTGGTTGGTCTTGGATAAGCAGTCCTCTCAACCACAGGACTTCTCCACCACCTTCACATTCTTTGCCTACACCATCATCATCTTGGGTGGAATTGCGCGGGCCAAGGGGCCCATCATCGGCACCATTATCTTTTTGTTCCTCATCCAGTTCGTCGACATGACACTGCAGCAGGCAACAAAAACGACACCGTCTGATCCCACTCCGCTATTGCCCACGTGGCTTGTAGACCAAAACAACTTCTCGCAAGTGCGATTTATTGTTGCGGGTCTTGTGCTTGCCATTTTGGTTGTAGTGCGCCCTCAAGGAATTTTTGGAGACAAGAGAGAGCAGGCTTTCGATGTCCGCTAATGCAGTCAACTACCAACCCATTCCTGGGAGTCCAAAAGAGGATGCAATTCTCGTTGTGGATTCAGTGCGTCGCGCCTTCGGCGGCTTAGTCGCAGTGGATGTGGCACACGTAGAGGTGCCCCGCAACAAGATCACAGCACTCATCGGACCCAACGGTGCAGGCAAGACAACCTTCTTTAACCTGCTCACAGGTTTTGATACTCCCGACACCGGAGATTGTGTCTTCAATGGCAATTCCATGAATGGCATTGCTGCTCACAAGGTTGCGCGCGTGGGCATGATTCGCACCTTTCAGCTCACCAAGGCACTGTCACGTATGACTGTGATTGAGAACATGCGACTTGGTGCAGCCGATCAGAAAGGTGAGAGTTTCTGGCGGGGATTTATCGCCCCACTGTGGCGTTCGCAAGAGGCTGCAATCACTACCAAAGCAGAAGAGCTGCTCGCACGATTCAACTTGGCCCATATGCGTGATGAACTGGCCGGCGGACTCTCAGGTGGCCAACGCAAACTGCTCGAGATGGCACGTGCACTTATGGCGGAACCCGAGATGGTCATGTTGGATGAACCCATGGCCGGCGTGAACCCTGCCCTTAAGCAGAGTCTGCTCGAGCACATCAAGGCGCTCCGCACAGAGGGTCGCACTGTGTTGTTTGTAGAACACGACATGGACATGGTGCGCGAAATTAGTGACTGGGTGATTGTGATGGCAGAAGGTCGCATCATTGCCGAGGGAACCCCCGATGACATCGGTGCGAACCAAGCGGTGGTGGATGCATATCTAGGAACACATCACGACGTTGACTTGGGAGGTCCACAATGAGTTCCAATGTCATTGACGTAGAAAACGTGGTGGCTGGCTACACCCCCGAGGTGAACATTCTCAATGGCTGCAATCTCACGGTTGCCCCAGGTGAATTCGTAGGAATCATCGGGCCAAACGGTGCGGGTAAGTCCACCTTGCTGAAGGCTGTTCTTGGCCTGGTATCCATTCGCTCTGGCCAGGTGCTACTCAACGGTGATGAGATCACCGGGAAGAAGCCTTATGAATTGGTTGCACGCGGTGTGGGCTTTGTTCCACAAACCAACAACGTGTTCCCCAGTTTGACTGTGCGTGAGAACCTCGAGATGGGTTGCTTTTTGCGCTCCGAACTTCTTGACGAACGCCTTGACTATGCAGTGGAACTCTTCCCTCGTCTCGGCGAGCGTCTCGATCAGCGATGCGGATCACTCTCGGGTGGTGAGCGACAGATGGTTGCTATGGGACGTGCACTGATGTTGAAGCCCTCTGTGCTGTTGCTGGACGAACCTTCCGCTGGCCTTTCCCCTGCGCTGCAAGACCAAGTGTTCATCCAATGCAAGGCCATCAACGCCACAGGTGTGGCCATCTTGATGGTGGAGCAAAACGCGAACCGTTGTTTGCAAGTTGTCGATCGTGGCTATGTATTGGACCAAGGTCAAAATGCCTACACAGGTTCAGGTCGTGAGCTTTTGAAGGACCCCAAAGTCATCGAGTTGTACCTCGGCACTTTGGCAAAGAAGCACTAACTCACTCGCGCATCGCACGGCCGTTGTGCCGCCACATGTAACAGGACAAAAAAGAAGGCCCCGGGCAAATGCCCGGGGCCTTCCAAGTTTTTATGGATTACTTACCAGCAGTGAAGTTTTCACCGAGGGCGTTACCCATGTTGCCGTCACAGCCATAGACCTTGACGTTCTTTGGACCTACACCCTTTTCCACCATGGTGGCAAGGATCTTTGAGGTCTCATCGAATCCGATGATTGCAATTGCATCAGGGCCAGCAGCCTTGATTGCATCTACTTCAGCATCGAATGCAGTTGCCTTCTCGTCGTAAATCTTTTCGATGACGACTTCGAGACCAGCAGCCTTGAGGCTCTTGGCCAAGTCCTCTGCAAGACCGGTTCCGTATGCGTCGTTACGTGCAATGATGGCAACTTTTGAAGCACCATCGGAAGCAATAACGTCTGCAAGAACTGCACCTTGGAGGATGTCAGAAGGTGCTGCACGGAAGTACAGACCCTTGTCATCGTATGTTGACAAACGCTTTGAGGTGTTTGCAGGCGAGAACTGAACAACTCCAGCTGCTGTGATCTTGTCGATCACAGTCAATGACACACCAGATGATGCTGCACCGATGATTGCGTCAACGTTCTGAGAAAGCTGAGCGTCAACTGTCTTTGATGCAGTGTCTGTGGTGGTGTCACCAGAGTCACCCTTAATTCCGACTACGTCCTTACCCAAGACTCCACCTGCAGCATTAACGTCTGCAATTGCGAGGTCGAAACCTGCAAATTCGGGTGGTCCGAGGAATGCGAGTGAGCCGGTCTGCGGAAGAATGGTTCCAATCTTCAGCTCGCCATCACCTGCGCGTGTTCCCACGACTGGTACTTGGTCAACGTCTGCTTCTGCTGGTGCAGCTGCTTCGACGAATGTGGTCTTTGAGTCATCGATGCGGTTGTCTGCACCGAAGACTTGAACACCATAGGAAGCCTGTGTTGGCTCACCGTTGCCGGAGAACTCAAGTGGTCCAGATACACCGTCATAGTCGATGTCTGTGCCTGCCTTGACAAGCTCCAAGCATCCTGCATAGTCGGTGCACTTTTCGCCACCACGAGTAACGCCATTGATTTCCTTTGCGAAATCAATGCCATCTGTCTTGGCAACTTCAACTGCAAGCGCAATAACTACAACAGCGTCATATGTTTCTGCTGCGTAGCTGTAGTCCTCGAGTGCAGGATCAATCTCCAAGAGACGGCCCTTGAACTCATCGGACAATGCGACAAGCGGAAGGGTTCCCTTCATGCCTTCGAGTTCCCCACCTGATGCTGAGTCACCACTGTCGTCGCTACCGCCACAAGCCGCAGCGATAAGGCTGAGGCTGACGGCGAGTGCCGCAATGCGGCGCCCTGTTAATTTCTGCATTTATTTCTCCCCGCAGATTGGATTTTGAGGCCATTTAGCCCCAAATTGGATAAGTGCTCAAGCATACGCAGGTATGTAAGAGGCAAACAACAACCTTCACAGGGATGTCATGAAATAAATGGGTCTTTCGCAGGTGTGACGACCTGCCCCAAAGGACCTATCGATGGCCTCACACCCCAATGATTTATGGGTCACAAGAGATTATGATTGAATGGCTATTCATTCTTGTATAGCCATTGGCCCCTCAGGGTTCTTTGTGACTAGTGGCATACCCACCCACTCGGGGCTCTTAGCGCCCGGGGTGGCCTATCTTCTCACGCCAGTCGGCGAAATGCACCATCGAGGATGTAGCCAATACAACCGATGAGAAGAACGTTGCCACCCAACGCTGCATAGTCAAGCTGATCTCGTGCGTTGAGCACCGCGAAACCAAGGCCAGAGTCGACTCCCAACATCTCTGCCGGTACCAGCACTACCCATGCCACTCCCAATGCGAGTCGCAACGCTGTAAGCACATGTGCTCTCACACCTGGCACAACGACAGAGCGCACGACTTCGCGTGGCTGTGCACCAAGCGAACGTGCGACATCGCGCCAACCAGGATCAAGTGCCTTCACTCCAGCCGCTGACCCCAAGGCCATAGGCCACACTGCGGTGATTGCAATAAGAAACACCACTGGGGCTGTTCCTACTCCGAAGGCAACAATCACCATAGGAGCCCACGCCAATGGTGAAATCATTCTGAGAAAGTTCACTATTGGCGTACTTGCTTCTTCAACTTTTCGAAAAGTCCCCAACAAGATTCCCAGCGGCACGCCCACAACTACAGCGATAAGCAAACCCACTAACAAACGTGTTAGCGATGTCTGAATATTGCCCCAACCCGTAGATGACGTCACAGTGTCGATCAACGACGGGACAGCATCAAACGGACCAATACGCGACAGAACAGGGTTAGACGCCCAGATCGTGGCGGTTAACAACCACCACAACCCGACCGCACACAACACTGTTGTTGCACGTAAAAGTGAGCGTTGCAGCATTACGGTGCGATGGTCTCGACGCGCTCGAAGGAAGCCAGCTTGAACTTTCCAAGTCCACCGTTTTTCTCGATTGCGCTCTTGGCAAGGCCTTCTGCGACTAACTCTTTGTGAGCTGTTGCATCATCGATATTGGCAAGGAACGCTGTGTCGCCGACAATGCGGGTCTCGCGCAAGGCTGCAACCAACTCAGTGGTGTACGACGGGAATGCATATGGCTGGAATCCAATGCGATCTGAATTCCATTCCGAATTCTGAATAGCACCATTCTTGATGTATTCATCGGTGGCGTAATGCGTCAGCGCGCGCTCGATTGCAGGAAGGGGTTGTGGCAGGTACTTTCCATCCGACAACTGCTGTGCGGCAATCTTTCGATCTTGAGCAATTGCAAGTTGTGAAGAAGCAAGTGCGTTCACCAGACCTTGTGCAGCTTGTGGCTTGTTATTCACGAAGTCTTCCGACACCACAGTCACGCAGCATGCGTGATCGCGCCATACGTCACCGGTGAATCGCAAGACTTTTCCGGCTCCAGTTGTTTCTGCCAACGCATTGAATGGATCGGCCACAATGAATCCTGCAATGGACTTTGATGCCAGCGCAGGCACCATGTCCGATGGAGGAAGCACAACCAACTTCGTTGTGCGATCTGCTGCAGATGGATTTCCTTCCAGGATGGGCTCCAGATTGTTTGCACGAAGAATCTTTTGCAGCACCACGTTGTGGATGCTCCACCAGAATGGAATCGCAACTGTCTGTCCTGCAAGATCTTCCACCGAGTTAATGGATTCAGCCACGGTGAGTGCAGAACCATTGGTGTGGTTCCACGCCACAACCTTGAGAGGAATCTCGGCACCAAAGCGCAGTTGCATTGCCAATGGCATCAACATGTGCACAACGTCAAGTGAATTGGATTGAAATGCCTCCACGAGATCTGCCCATGAGCGGAACAAGGTGGGAGAAGATGGTGTGAAGCCTTCTGACTTCAACGAACCATTTGCATGCGCTACCAACAATGGAGATGCATCGGTGATGGGCAGATAACCAATGCGGAGATCACCGAAGTTCAAGGTTGCCGGGTCGACTGTTGTGGTGGGCGATGAACCGGAATCACCGCATGCAGCGAGAATGGAGCTTCCAGTGGCAACGGCAAGACCAGCAGTGCCTGCGATCTTGAGAAAGCTACGACGGTTAGGGAGTGTGGACATGATGTTCCTTTGCAATTTTTTGAGTGGTGAGATTCTTTTTGATTACGACGTGAGGGTGGAAGCGACGTCAAAAAAACATCGTTCGATCTCTTCACGGACCGCGCTTTGCGGAATGTGATCACGATGTCGAACATCAGATGACCACACCGGCAAATCACCGGAATCATTGGTGAGAAGTGCGATTCTGTCAGCGACGTACAACGCCTCTGACAAATCATGAGTAACGAGCACCACAGTGGGTGCAAGATCTGCGCGGTGTTCCACTAGCCATTCTTGAAGTGATGAACGAGTGGCGACATCGAGTGCAGAAAAAGGTTCGTCTAACAGAAGAACATCTGGCCGGCTTGTGACAGCGCGGGCAATACCCACACGTTGTTGTTGGCCACCAGAGAGTTCATGAGGTTTGCGATGTGCGTATTCCTCAATGTCCAAAGATGCCAGTACCTCTCGCGCGATTGCACGACGTGCTGATTTCTTCTTCGTGTGAGATGGATGAGATCGGTAACTCAGACTCAATGCAACGTTGTCGAGTGCCGAGAGCCATGGGAATAGACGTGGCGATTGAAACACGGTGGCGGTGCGAAGGTCGCCATGTACGCCTTGTGCACGCTGTATCTCTCCGCTGGTGTGAGGAACAAGTCCGCCGATTGCGTTGATCAATGTGCTCTTGCCAGTGCCGCTTTTCCCTACAAGGGCAAGAATCTCGCCTTGATGAATCGTGAGGGATACATCACCAAGAACCTGCACTGCAGGACTGCCGAGTGCAACCGAAAGATTGCTTACTTGGATTGCTGGAGTTCCCATTGCAACTGTGCTTCTGTAGGAGATTGGACAGGGAGGAAAAGACCTTCGCGCACACGACGCGATGTCTGGCTGGCTGCTTCAAAACTGCGACCACCGCACACTGCAAGTTCTAACTGTGTTGCAGATACTGCGAGATGGCCGGCTTCGAGTCGCAGCCGTACAGGGTTCAGCGGTACTTCACCCTCGCGGTTGCCTAGCCAAATGGTGAGAGCTTCAAGTCGGTGGCACAAGCGAGCGAGTTCATCGCGTTGAGAAGAGACTCTTTCACCCAATGATTGGGCGACTCCGCGCAGTTCACGAATGGCACCTAACGATGCAGATGCAAGGCCAATGCAAAAAGCACTTTGGAAAGCCAAGAAGGTGGGGCGCACCGAGCGAACAAAGTCAAGAAAATCCACCTCGATGATGTCATCTGCGGTAACGACAACATCCACAAGGCGAATGGCTCCCGATCGCGATGCATCAAGTGCCATTAACTGTGGTGTCGGCAACACTTCAATGCCTTCTCGAAGACGATTCAGTACAACAATGCGACGCGTATCACCGTGCAACATGCCCGTCACAATGACGGCATTGTCGTAAAGATTGCTTGCCCAAGGAATGAATCCGTTTGCGCGCAGTACTCCATTTTCATCTTCAGTGAGATGCACCGTGAGTTCTTCTTGTCCACTTGCTGCGCGGAATGTGCCTGCCATCGCAGTAGATCCCACAACTTCAAGTGAACGCAATGCATCTACAACATGGCTGTGTTTATCAGCGCTGTATGTTGCGACATACTCAAGTGTCATGCGATGAGCCCACGCGCTAAACGCAGTGGACATGCACATGCTGGCAATATCCGACAACACACGAGCTTGATCAAGATATGAACCTTGACCAACTGCTAAGCCCAAATCCAAAAGACCAGCCGATGCAAGTTGACCAAGAATTTCACGTCGATCAGCGTCGACATTGGCATCCACTTCACCTGCAGACGCAGCAATGCTCTGCAAGAGCCCAAGGACACTTGCATCGGTACGCACTGCACTATCGGTGAGATGCACAGACATGTCAGTCACCAATTGATGTATCGAGTTTGTGGAGGCGATCAATGGGGGTGCTCACGACTTCACGTGCGCGTACCACTGCTTCTTCATCTGGTGCGTCATAGAAGCACAAGCACTTCAACATGTCTTCACGTACATAGGTGCGTTGAAATGTGGTTTCAGGAACTTGTGCGTACAACGGCGACTTTTCTTTCTTGCGTGCCAGGTATGCATCCATGGTGATGCCCTCGGGAATGTCCCACTCCACCAGGTACCCAGTAGATGGACGGCTCTGCTTGATCTGTTCTAAATCGGCACCCACCAAACGCACAGGAGCAATGCCATCGAACTCAAAGCCAGCATTGGCGAGTGATTCCTTCACTCCCCCTGCATTGGCAGCTTCGATGATGGCAAAGACATGTGATTTGTCGGCGG
>JBIKSB010000045.1:0-7067 GCA_044348855.1 Ilumatobacteraceae bacterium
GCGCGATCCATGATGACCAACTGAGCTGCGTAGCCAAATGCAGAGTGGATTGTGGGATTCTCGACACTTGGGTCACCGAGATGTTGTGTCCAGTCGACCACGTACTCACCGGTGTAGTCCACCTCTAGTTGTCGACCATCTGCTTCGGCGGCTGCACATGCGTTCTTGATACTGCCCGCTGCCATCAGTGTGCCTCGGCTACCTGTTGTCTGGCCGAATCCCAGTTGGCGTGTGGTGTCCACAATTACGCGTATTCGCGAGGGGTCTATGCCAAGTTCTTCCACCGCGACTTGAAGTGCCACGGTGTGTACTCCTTGACCCATCTCTGTCCAGCCATGGCGCACTTCAACACTGCCGTCAGCAAGGAAGCGCACTACAGCTTTTGATACCTCGCGAAAACCGTTGCCCAAGCCAGAGTTTTTGAGGCCGAGTCCAAGACCTACAGCCTTACCTTCGGCAGTTGCGCGGTCGTAATGCACTTTCATAGCGTCAAGGCATGCTTCGACTCCCAGGCAACCATCATCCATGATTTGACCTGGACCCCACACTTGGCCAGGGCGAATGACATTGCGCTTTCGAATCTCCCACCCACTGATGCCCACTTTTTCTGCGAGACGATCTAGTGATCCTTCCATAGCGAACTGTGCCTGGTTGGCTCCGAAACCTCTAAATGCTCCACAAATGGGATTGTTCGTGCGTACTGCATATGCCGACACATCAACCGACGGTGTGTGATAGGGGCCGGTCGCATGACCTGCTGCACGTTCCAATACCTTCATGCCCACTGATGCATAGGCTCCCGAATCGCCAATCATGCGTGCGCGCACAGCAGTCAGGCGACCGTCATTGTCGCAGCCAACTGTGTATTCCATTTGAAGGGGATGACGCTTTGCATGCATGAGAAGGCTTTCCTCACGCGACAGGGTGCACTTCACAGGCTTTTGCATGAGCCATGCTGCAAGTGCAGTGTGTCCCTGGTTGGACATGTCTTCTTTTCCGCCGAAGGCCCCGCCATTGGACACCAATTCAACTGTCACGGTCTCTTTACTCAGACCGAGCAGTGAACAGATCTGGTCGCGATCGTCCCACACACCCTGGCCGCCTGAGTAGACATGAAGAGTTCCGCTTTCTGTGTCGGGAACTGCAACGGTGGATTCAGGTTCCAAGAATGCATGTTCAATACGTTGAGTATGAAACGTCTCTGAGACCACATGTGTGCTCATCGCGAGTGCCTCATTAACATTGCCACGCTGATACGTACTGTGCGACAAGACATTTGTCGTTGTTCCAGCTACTGCAATTTCCTTGTCCTCAAGTGCGAATACGGGATCGACTACTGGAGTACGCGGTGCGTACGTGACGTGAATAAGTTCTGCCGCTGCGCGCGCTTGACGACGTGTCTTTGCTACGACAACTGCAAGAACATCGCCACCATAGGAGGTGGTGTCTCCTTCGCCGATGAAGACAGGCCAGTCTTTGTAAATGATTCCCACCATGTTGTCGCCGGGAACGTCTTTTCTGGTGAATACAGCCTCAACGCCGGGTGCACTCTGTGCGACCGAGGTATCTATGGCCACAATGTCGGCACGAGTGTGTGCGGTGAGATGGAGTGCTGCATGCAGCATTCCAGGGATGTTGATGTCATCGACATAACCCCGATCACCAAGAGTTAATTCAGCTGCCTCATATTTGGTGCGACGTGCTCCCATTCCACTTTCGGAATGCACAGCTACGGGAGTGCCTGTGGCAACAGACTCGATTGCGTCAAGAATTTTTACATAACCCGTGCAACGGCACAGATGGGCGCCGAGATGTCGCGACATGTCTTGGCGTGTGAGTGCAGAGCCCTTCTTGTCGATTTGGGACTTGGCACGCATCACAATGCCGGGAATGCAGAACCCGCACTGTAGGCCACCACATGCAGCGAACGCCTCTGCGAATGTATTCCGTTCCTCTTGGTCGAGGCCTTCCAAGGTGGTGATGGATTTACCCTCTGCCTTGGCAATGGGAAACTGACATGACACTTGGGCCTTGCCGTCAATCATGACGGTGCAGCATCCACATTGACCCGATGGTGAACAGCCGTCCTTGGCTGACGTGATGTGCAGTTCGTCTCGAAGGGCAGAGAGCAAGTGAGGATGATCGGCATCAACGGTCACGTCGCGATCATTGACGCGGAATGCGATTCTCTGGGCCGTGGAGCTGTCCTGGGTCACCCTATGCAATGTATACGATGCGCTCAATATTTGACTCCTATGGCCCATAGTGCGCAATTGAGTTGGGCGAAGGAATAAGGTGCTCGTATGCAGCGAACATGGGTCCGGCGCATGGTGATGGTTGCGTGTGTCGCGATTTTGGCTGTGGTGCTTACAGGCCTTGTCCCCGTGTGGCTTCCGCTGCTGTGTGTAGTGGACGTTGTACGCCGTAAATGGCGCTTTCCCCTTTGTCGCTTAACGGCTTTCGCGATGTTATGGGCGTGGATGGAGACTCTTGGGATTATTGCGGCCACCAGTCTGTGGTGCATCGGTAGAGCAAAAGATGCGCGGTTGAATTATCGACTTCAAGCGTGGTGGACACGCGGGGTTATTGCCTCTTTGCGGTGGACAGTTGGGCTTCGTATCAATGTTGAAGGGGCACCATCGCCTGGGGGTGGTCCCTTTATTGCGGTATGTCGTCATGCGTCCTTGGCTGACTCGGTGATGAGTGCATGGGTCTTTGTCACGCAATCACAACTTCGCCCTCGTTATGTTTTGAAGCAAGAGCTCAAACTGGATCCATGTCTCGATGTTGTGGGTCATCGCTTGCCTAACTATTTCGTTGATCGCTCGTCTAGCGACATTGCGAGTGAATTGTTGGGGATTGAGAGAATGGCCGAGAACTTATCGGTGGGTGATGTCGCAGTGATTTTCCCTGAGGGCACCCGTGCAAACGCAGAAAAGCGTTCTCTTGCCTTGGCTCGTTTGCGTGAACGATCGCCGGAGCGTTACGAGCGGCTACACAAACTGAAGTATCTACTTCCACCTAAGCCCGCTGGTTTGAGCGCCCTACTGGCTGCGGTACCCCATGCCACTGTGGTCACCCTGTGGCACAGCGGTTTCGATGGAATGGACACTTTTAAAGGCATTGTGCGGCAGTTGGCGAAGAGTGCTGTGCATGTTCAGGTCAAAGTCGTGGAACATCAAAGAAGTACTGTTGCAACAGGAGAAGCCTTTATCGCGTGGCTCGATGCTCAATGGGTAATGATGGATGAGTCAGTGAGTCGTCAACTGGGCGATCCTGCAGCGATTCAACACAACGGAGGAATACATGGGTAACGCAATGCTGGTTTCGGCTCTCACTATTGGAGCTGTCATGGTTTTCACCTGGATCATAAGTTTGATGGTGCACAACGCATCAATTGTTGACATCGTCTGGGGCGCGGGTTTCGCTATCAACTCTTGGGTCTTGGCCGTGACGATCGATGGTGATTCAGGACGGCAGATACTTGTAGCTGTACTTGTTGGCGTGTGGGGCGTGCGTTTGGCGGGATATCTGGCAAAGCGCAATATTGGTCATGGCGAGGATTGGCGATACGTGGCCATGCGCAAAAAGCAAGGTGCGAAATTCCCAGTAATCAGTTTGATCACAGTGTTTGGGTTGCAAGGTGTGTTGATGTGGCTTGTGTCGTTGCCGGTGATGTTTGCTAACGCAGACTCCACGCCTGGGGTCGGACCGATTGCAGTCATGGGTATTTTGGTGTGGATTGTCGGATTTGGTTTTGAGGCAGTGGGTGACATGCAGCTGGCACGCTTCAAAAAGAATCCCGAGAACCAAGGCAAAGTTATGGATCAAGGGCTCTGGAGCCTCACGCGTCACCCCAATTATTTCGGGGACGCATTGTTGTGGTGGGGCATTGCCATTGTGGCAGCCGAGACTGGTTCTGGCGTTGTGGGGTTCATTGGCCCTGTAGTGATGACGTATCTGTTGATGCGAGTGTCTGGAGTGCCAATTTTGGAGAAGTCTTTGAATCGACGCCGTGAGGGTTATGCAGAGTACGTCGCAAAGACCAGTGGATTTATACCTCGACCACCAAAGAAGCTGTAAGACAATTACGAATTGAGAGCTCCGACAAGATCCTCGATGATGTCCGCAGGATTTTCAAGTCCTATGGAAAGTCGCAGGAGTCCATGTGTGATTCCAGCTTTTTCAAGATCTTCGGGCAGCAATCCCACATGGGTGCTTGTAGCGGGATGACAGATAAGCGTTTCTGGACCACCGAATGAAGTTGCCACGTGAGGCAGTTGAAGGGCATCCACGAACTGGGCGCACTCATTAAAGCCACCATCAATCTCAAAAGATAGGACGGTTCCTCCGAAGTGCATCTGTTCTCGAGCCAATGCGTGTTGTGAATGGGACTCTAAAAATGGATGATGCACCTTCTTGACTCGTGGGTGTTGTTCAAGTGCATGTGCAATCTCAAGTAGGGAACTATGTTGACGCGCAACTCTGATGGGCAGAGTGCGTATTCCGCGTAGCGCATTAAGTGCATCATGTGGTGAGGGCACGGCTCCGTGCATGATGGAATACGACCAAATCGCATCGATGAGATCTTTTTCGGCTGCTACGACACCGAGAAGTGCATCGTTGTGCCCACCAATTCCTTTGGTTGCAGAATGCAGAACAATATCGACTCCGTATGACAGGGGGTTCTGGCCAAGTGGGGTGGCCAGTGTGGAATCAACCACCGTGAACGGCCCGGAAATCTTTCCCACCTCCGAGATATCGGTGAGTGTGAGTAGAGGATTTGAGGGAGTCTCGGCGAGCACGATGGTGGTTCGTCCTGGAATCACTGCCTGCGATAGTGCTCCTGGCACTGTGGGGTCGACAAAGGTTGTCTCAATACCCAATCGTGCACAGGGTCCTTGAAGAAAAGAGAGCGTGGCCCCGTACATATTGTTCTGCGCCACGATGTGCGAACCCTGGCTGCATAATGCCAACACAGTGGATGCAATTGCTCCCATTCCAGAGGAGAAAGCCAGTGCGGCTTCTGCTCCTTCTAATTGAGCAACCACTTCTTCAAACTGTGTGACCGTGGGATTGGCATAGCGCGCATAGAAATCTTTGGAACGCAAGGTCGTGGCACGCCTACGTGCATCTTCAAGATTGTCTGACTCCCATACGGTGGAACCCCAAGTGGGGCCCGATAATGAAGTCGAATCGCCGCGACCGCTTGTAATGGCGCGAGTGTCAGGTTTTGAAGCCACGCGCCGATGCTAACGACTTAGGCGGGCGGTTGTCGTTCTATTTTGCTTCAATCACAGAGACTTTGAGCTCGTAGGCATCTGACAATCCCTCTGTGTCGGGAAGCAAGCCCAGAGGCTTTTCGTCAATGCCAAAGAGATTGCGCAACCATGCGGTGACGGCATGTCGGATGATGGGGAATGCCTTGGTGACATCGGCAGCAGGGGGGACACAACCATCCTCGCCCAGACGACGAAGAGATGGGTTCCCTGCAAGTAGTGGTCCTAAGCCAGACGCTTCTGCGACGCCGATGATGCCAGTTCCATTGCCGAATGTGCAGAAGTCATCGAATCCGTTGTGGCCGACCTCGTCAATTACCCAAAGCAAAGAAGGCGAAGGAGCTTTCTCAAAGGCAGGGCGTGTGCGATCTGCAACTGTCACAATCTGGTCAAGCGCTCCTGCAATGAAGAATGAGGGCTTATTGGGCATCTCGGAAGCAGCATCGGAACGCAGATCTCCCGAGGCCATCGAGACATATCCATCGACGCGCTCATCACTAGAAGCCAAGAGGGCAGTTCCGCCGCCTGCAGAGTGACCAACGATTGCGATGTTGTCCACGTCCAACATGGTCTTGAGGCTGTCGGTGGCTAACACGAGATCGAGAGCGTCGAACAAATCTGCAGGAGTGTCAGCAGATGTACCCACTGTTTGACCTACAAGAGCGCGAGGTAGGTCACGAGACCAGTGGTCGGGGGCTACAACGACAATTCCCCATGAGGCAAGGTGTGCTGTGAGGAAACTACTTTGCACGCGCACGCCAGATGCGCCGTGACTAAAGAGCACGACGGGAAATTTCTTATCCGCACCTTTTGCGTCACGAGTTGCGTCCACGGTGAACGTGGCAGGCGCATCTCCTGTGAGAAGGGCACGAATGGCCTCGGGCGTGAAATCACGAATGTCATAGGTGTCGGTGGCATCTGATTTTTCAGCCGCCGGGTACCACACCTCAACTTCGGGTCCTCGGTCCAATGTCAAAGTGGTGATGCCCACTGAGTACGGCCCAGGAGTTATGTATGCCTCTGCGGGTGTCTTGGCATTTGGGTCGCCACCGGAGGTGGATGATGAACTGCACGACGTGCCGACGAGGGCAAGGGTGACGAGGACTACAAGAGAACGAATTCGCATGAAGTTAAGTATGTCAGTAGCGATGCATCTCTGCTGTTGTTGGACAATCTTGCGCGGTAAGGGGGACACGAGTTGATTGATAGGAAGAGATAACCGACCCATTGTCAGGTAGTTTGGTGTCCTTGTGGGAGGAAACTCTTCACTGGCGACGTGGCGGAATGGCTTACGCAGCGGCCTGCAAAGCCGTTTATCCGAGTTCGATTCTCGGCGTCGCCTCTAGAAAACTCGACAACTTTTCGAGTTAGTCAAGTTGTTGGAAACGCTTGTGCAACGGCAACACGGCGCCAATGTACTGTGGGTGGAGTGCAGGTTCTTATGTGTTTCTCCGAACCTCGTAGCCAGTTCGTTGAGAATGTATTGGCTCGGGGTGACAACGTGACCGTGGTGGATCGTGTTCATGGTGATGAGGCAATCTCCTCAGCGCTTTCCAGTGTTGATTTTGATGTTTGTCTTTTGGGTCCGTATTCAGTCGAGAAGAAGTACTACCTAGACCCTTTGGCACGGGGGGTGAATTACCCTCGGCGCAAATATGTGATGCTGACCACTCACGTGACGACCGAGCGCGTGATATTGGCCCACCAATTAGGGATGAATGATGTCATTGACATCGGTATTCATATGACGTCATTGAGCGACCGTCTGCAGAGTGTTCTTCGTGAGGA
>JBIKSB010000046.1:0-7023 GCA_044348855.1 Ilumatobacteraceae bacterium
CACTTTGCTGATCTCAACATTTTGCACTTCTGCAATTTCTGCAAGAGACTTGCCATCGCGTAATTGAGTAGCAAGTTCGTCTGTGGTGAGGTTCAACACTGCAGCCAACTCTTGTGACACAGCTTTAATGTGACCAAGCTTGCCGCCATGTCCGCCCTTGCCTCCAGGTCCACCCTTCATGGGTAACCCGGTCTTGTTCACCATCTCTGTGACGCGTGCTTCAAGATTGGCCAACTTCTCATCGGCTTGTGCTTGAGTCAATTTGCCTTCAGCGACATGTTCTGCGATATGTGCCTTATGTTGTGCGATAAGTGCATCTACAACAACTTGGACACTTACATTCTTTGATTCAGCAACTTGTGCAATGGATTTACCAGCGACAAGTTCAGTACGCAATTCTGCCTCTGTCATTCCAAGAGCTGTAGCTGCAACAGAAATTGGTGATACGCGATCAGCACGTGCATCTGACTGTGCTTCTACTGATCCAGAGCCAGCAGGGTTGGTCTTGGTTGTTGTGTCATCCGAAGTGGAGACTTCAACAACTTGCTGTGTGGGAGTGGAACCAGATATCTGTGCGCTTGCAAAACTTGTGATGCCAAGTACGCCAGCGCCTACAGCAACGACAAGACCTGCAGATACTGCAACTCTGGTGAAACGGGATGTTGTTCTCATGATGGGATTCTTTCTTTGGGGTTGTTCACCAGGTCTCCCTGGCTGTGAACACTTTCCCCTTCGTAGGTAAGAAGTCTCCATGAGAGAGGTAAGAGAATCGCAAGAATCTGACCAAGACTCCCAAACCCTTGCAGGATATGGATACCGTGAAGCCATGGAGAGTGTCAAAGTTCTGATGGCCGAAGATGACCCATCAGTCCGCAAAGCCGTCCAGCGCGTTCTCGAGCTCGAAAAATACGATGTCACGGCGGTCAATGACGGTCGCGGGGCACTTGACACTCTTGACCAAAGAAAGTTTGATCTCATCGTCCTCGATGTGATGATGCCATTTGCCGACGGGCTCACTGTGTGCAAGGAAGCCCGCCATCGCGGCATTACAACCCCCATCTTGTTGCTCACTGCACGCCATGAAGTTGGCGACCGTGTAGCCGGATTAGATGCAGGTGCAGACGACTATCTGGTCAAGCCCTTTGAAGTAGATGAACTTCTCGCTCGCTGTCGTGCTCTCTTACGGCGCTCAGGTAGTACAGAGAAGTCCACTCTCTTGCGTGTAGGTGATCTCACTTTGAATCCTCAGACCCGTGAAGTCAGAAGAGGGACACGAGAGATTCAACTCACCAAGACAGAATTTGATCTCCTTGAACTTCTGATGGAGACACCAAACGCTGTGATCAGTCGTGAACAGATTTACGAAACTATTTGGGGATACAACTTTGAAACATCTTCCAAATCTTTAGATGTCTACATTGGATATCTACGTCGCAAGACAGAGGAAAACAATGAAAGCCGCATTGTGTACACAATCCGCGGTGTGGGCTACACGGTGAAGTCAGCATGAGTTTGCGTACTCGTTACATCACGGTGACCGCAGGGCTTGTCTTTCTCGTTGCACTCGCTATCAGTGTGGGTGCATATTCCATTGCAACACATCAGCTGGAAAACCAAGTCACACAATCCCTCAACAGCAGAGCGTCACAGGTTCTAAAAGCTTTTGATAATCCCCGATTCAATTTTGATGATGTCTTTGGACGAGGACCTCTGAATCGCGCACTTGTCGAACCCGAAACAGACTCCATCACACAGCTGGTATCTGCCGATGGAACAATCATCAAACGAGTGGACTACCCCACCTTGCCCGTCACACAAGAAGATCTCGCGATGAGCGAAGGGACACAACGCACCTATTACTCCACCATTTCGGTGGAAGGTCGAGAGTTTCGGATGCTGACTATTGCAGCCCCTCGAGGTGGTCTTATTCAGGTTGCCAAGGGAACTCAAATCCTTGTGGATGCACAACAAGGCATGCGCATCTGGTTCCCCTTGTTTGCCACTTTGGCTGTTCTTATTGCGGCAGCCGCCGGTTGGCTTTTTGCTCGTCGCATTAGTAAGCCCATTGAAACTCTTGCAGCTACGGCCGAATCAATTGCTGTCACAAAGAATCTCGATAGCAGCATTGACGTTGTAGGCACAGATGAAGTAGCCCAACTAGGTCGCAGTTTCAACACAATGTTGACTGCTCTACGCGAGAGTACAGAACGTCAACGTCGACTTGTGCAAGATGCCAGCCATGAATTGCGCACTCCATTAACGAGTTTGCGCGCCAATGCTGAACTTCTTGAACGTGCAGTGCTTTCCCCAGAAGATCGTGCCGCCATCTTGAAAGATATGAAGGCCGAAGTTGATGAACTTACCGAGTTGTCACAGGAATTAAGTGCACTTGCCTCAGATCAGAAAACATCTGAAGCGATACAACCCATTGACTTGGCAGATGTGGTGGCCGAAGTTGCCGAACGCGCAATGCGCCGCACCCATGCACCCATCACCTTGCACACAAGTGCCGACACAATCGTGATGGCCCGTCCATCACAACTTGATCGTGCTGTGTCTAACTTGATCGATAATGCAGTGAAATTCAATGCAGGAGAGTCTCCCATTGAGGTGCACATTGGATCGCGACGAGTTGAAGTAAGAGATCATGGCCCTGGCATTGCAGATTCCGACAAGCCACATATTTTTGAACGTTTCTATCGGGCAACATCAACCCGCTCTATGCCAGGATCTGGCCTTGGCTTAGCAATCGTGGCTCAATTCGCCGAGGATCATGGCGCCACTGCGTATGTCTTGGACAATGCCGGCGGTGGGGCAATCGTAGGAATTCAATTTCCTGTAATCGCCTAAAATACCAATAATTACGGGCGTTTTTTGCGAAATCCTCGTTTGTCTTGTTGACGAACTCTCTCTAATTGCTCTTCTTCTACGGACAATTCCTCTGCCACTAAACGTCGCATCGCTTCAAGTCGAACAACGTCTAAGTTGCCGTCGGCAATTGCCTGCTGCACTGCGCAGCCAGGTTCATCAAGATGTTTGCAGTCCCTAAATCTGCAACGATCTGCACACTCAAACACATCTCGGAATGCGCGTTCTATACCGATGCCACTTGTCCACAATGTGACAGCACGAAGGCCCGGCGTATCAAGTAACCATGCACCTCCAGGAAGAGGAATGAGTTCTGCCGCCACAGTTGTGTGTCGTCCACGTTGATCATCACTGCGTACTTCTGCTGTGCGCTGCACTTCATGGCCCACTAGTGCATTGACAAGAGTTGATTTACCCACACCACTTGCACCAATAAATGCAACCGTGATTCCCTCGTGGGCTATCTCTCGAATGCGTTCAAGTCCACGTCCTGTGCGTGAACTAATGGGAACAATCTCCACACCAAGAGCAACTGCACTCAACTGTTGCTGAACAGATGTGCTCACTGCATCATCCACTGTGTCAACTTTGGAGAGCACCACCACTGGTGTCGCCCCACTGTCAAAAGCAAGAACAAGTTCGCGTTCAAGCCGGCGTTGGTTTACTGCGGCATTCACTGCATGAACCACAAACACCACATCAATATTGCTGGCCACAATCTGTCGCACCCCTCGTGCGCCTTCAAACGAGTGTCGTCGCGTCAGCGCACTTCGTCGTTCATGCACCGTTTGTATGCGTTCAATATCGCTAGAGACATCCACCATGTCTCCCACGGCCACCTCAGTGCCAATATTGCGCACCCGCACCACAGAGGAGTCATCGAGCAGCACCGTGCTCCATCCCCGATCCAGTCGTGTCACGCGCCCAGAGAGCACAGGGGAATCATCCGGGTTCGGAGGTGTGACATGTGCATCCATTTCATAAAACCGTATCGGGACAAGAGCATCACAGGGCCGTTCCTTTCTATTCTTTATAGACCCCGACACATACAGGATTTCCCGTGCTTTTACCTCTTACCCGTTTCTGTGTGCGCCACAAGCGCCTCGTCGTTTTTGCCCTCTGGATTCCTCTGGCAATTCTGTTGACCATTGGAAGCATGCGCGTAGGCCCCGCGTTCGAAACCTCCATGGATTTGCCGTCAAGCGAGGCACGCGAAGTCAATGACATTCTCACCACTATCAATCCCACCCAAGCGGGCATCTCGTCTCAAATCGTCGTCAGCTCACCCGAGGGATTCACTGATGAACAATTTGTTGCCTCACTTGCAGATGCCTTCGCTCGCATAGACGCTCTCGAGAATGTGGACGTCACAAGTCCCTTTGTGAGAACAAACCAAATCAGTGAGTCGGGCACCATTGCCTATGCCACAGTCGACGTACCTCGCATGGACCTTGGTGAGCGCCAACCGTATGTGGATGCCATCACCGACATCATGACGCCACTAGCCACCAATGGCGTGCAGGTGGAATACGGCGGAGATCTTTTCGCGGTGTTTCCCATTCCAGAGAGCGAAGCACTTGGACTTCTTGCTGCCATCATCATTCTTGTTCTTGCATTCGGTTCTGTACTTGCCATGGGTCTACCCATTGGCGTTGCGCTTCTTGGTCTCGCTGTTGCCTCCAGCATCGTCACCATTGCGAGCAACATCGTCAGCATGCCCGATGCAGCAACATCAATGGTCGCCATGATTGGTATTGGCGTCGGAATTGACTATGCGCTGTTTATTGTCACTAGGTTCCGTGAAGCACGACATGACGGACGCGACTTGGAAGATGCAATCGTTGAAGCAATAAACACCTCTGGTCGCGCAGTGATCTTTGCGGGTCTCACTGTCATCATTGCGCTCCTTGGTTTGTTAACCATTGGTCTTGCATTTGTCAGTGGATTTGCAATTGCAATGTCAATTGGCGTTGCAACAATGGTGATTGCAAGCGTGACTTTGTTGCCTGCGTTGCTTGCGATGGTGGGTCACAAAATTGATGAAACCACACGTGCCGCATTGGTGGGATTGACTGCCTTCGTCGTCAGTGGATTTGTCGCAGTTTTCACCCATAACTATGCGATTTTGTTGGCTGGAGTGCTCGTTGCACTCCTGGTGCAACTATTACGCCTGGTAGTCCCTTCACTGAGGACATTTCTGCCCCACAAAGCACAAAATGACCACAAGCAGAGCGTCTGGTGGCGTTGGAGTCGCACCGTGCAACGCAAGCCATGGACCTCTCTCATTGGCGCAACAGTTCTTCTTGGCATCTTGTCTATTCCCATGTTTTCTATTCGCCTGGGCTTCGGAGATTTTGGTAACGCGCCAGAAGATGCCACCGTGCGTAAGGCATACGACCTAATCGCACAAGGTTTTGGCCCTGGCTACAACGGACCTATGTTGATCACCATCACAGGTGATGCTGCAAACGATGCCGTTGTTGTAGACGGATTTGTGGAGACATTGAGCAGCACTGATGGAGTGGCATACGCAGGACGTCTTCCACTTCCCTCACCCGATGTTGCACTCATCAGTTTGATTGCCGACACAGCACCACAAGATGCTGAAACAACTGAACTTGTGCATCGATTACGCGATGACGTCATTCCTGCAGCAAACATTGATGCAAAACTTGGCGGTTGGACTGCAGCGTCTATCGATTTTTCGGATTACCTCGGAGCACGATTGTTCTTCCTCATTGGCATCGTGTTGTTGTTGTCCTTTGTTCTTCTGATGATGGTGTTCCGCAGTTTGTTGGTCCCACTTAAAGCAGTACTCATGAACTTGCTGTCGGTGGGAGCCTCCTACGGCGTCATCGTTGCGGTGTTCCAGTGGGGTTGGTTCGCAGACTTGATTGGCGTGGGAAAACCAGGTCCGATTGAAGCATGGGCACCAATGTTTTTGTTTGCCATCGTGTTTGGTCTGTCTATGGACTACGAAGTTTTCTTGCTCTCACGCATGAAAGAAGAGTTCCAAAAGACTGGTAACAACGCTCTTGCAGTAGCCGATGGTGTTGCAGCAACAGCGCGAGTGATCACAGCGGCAGCGCTCATCATGGTGTGTGTTTTTGCCGCGTTCGTCCTCGGCGATGACCGCTCTTTGAAGCTCTTTGGGCTCGGTATGGCGGTGGCTGTTTTCATCGACGCCACGGTGGTGCGCATGTTGCTTGTACCGGCCACCATGGAACTGCTTGGGGCACGCAACTGGTGGATCCCCAAATGGCTCGATCGGGTGCTTCCCCAGATCGATGTCGAGGGCACCCATGCCCAAGTCGGTTCCACGAAACCCTAGTGCCATAAGGATTTGAGCATGTTGCCTTGACAAGGCAGGGGTTTATCACGTAGCGATGAAAAAGGTATGGCTAAGTCACTCGTAATTGTTGAATCCCCCGCTAAGGCAAAAACCATCTCCAAATACTTGGGGCCGGACTTCGATGTTCGACCCTCTGTAGGACACATTGCCGACCTCCCCAGTAAGGGGTTGGCCGTCGATGTTGAGAATGGTTTCAAGCCCTCATATGAGCTCACCGAGAGAGGACGCACAATCGTCAAGGAGCTCAAAGCTGCATTAAAAGAGGTAGACGCTCTCTATCTCGCAACAGACGAAGACCGCGAAGGTGAAGCCATCTCGTGGCACCTTCTCGAACACCTCAAGCCCAAAGTGCCTCACTACCGCATGGTGTTCCACGAGATCAACGAAAAGTCGATTCAAGAAGCGGTGGCCAATCCTCGAGATCTTGACTACGGCCTTGTTGACGCCGCAGAAGCACGTCGCATTCTTGACCGCCTGTATGGATATGAGGTGTCACCAGTTCTGTGGCGTCGCGTCAATAGAGGCTTGTCCGCAGGTCGAGTGCAAAGCCCAGCGCTTCGACTTGTTGTAGAGCGTGAATGGCAGCGGATCAAGTTCCGCGCCGCCGACTACTTCTCACTCGAAGCACACACATCCACCACACCACACTTTGTTGCAAAGTTGCATTCCATCAACGGCACACGTGTCGCAAGTGGTAAAGATTTCACCGACCAAGGCGAGAAGCAAAACGATGTTGTGGTTCTTGATCAACAACGCGCCGATGAACTCGTGGCTGGTCTCACAAGTGCAGACCTTGTGGTGCG
>JBIKSB010000047.1:0-6832 GCA_044348855.1 Ilumatobacteraceae bacterium
TGTGAATTTCCAAGACGCGCTTGCCTACCTCGATGAGCATGCCTCATATGAAAAGACAGGTCGGGTGACGTCACCGTCAACCGAGAACATCGAAAAGCTTTTGCAAGTTCTTGCAGAGCCCCACCGAGATTTTCGTGTGATTCACGTGACGGGCACAAATGGCAAAGGTTCTACATCTCAGGTCATCACCCAGTTGCTTGTGGCCCATGGACTCAAGGTGGGAACGTACTCCAGCCCTCACCTAGAGACGCCGCGCGAGCGCATTCAAATAAACGGAGAACTCATTTCCGAAGAAGGTTTTGCGGAGTCAATTGCTGCAGTGGTGAACGCAGAAACACTTGCAGGTGTTCGGCCTAGCTATTTCGAAATCATGACTGCAGCAGCGTTTCGTTGGTTCTCTGATGAGGCAATAGATGTCGCTGTCATTGAAGTGGGAATGCTGGGGCGATGGGATGCCACCAACGTCGTGCATTCTGATGTTGCCGTCATTACCAATATTGCTCTCGACCACACTGAATTTGCTGGTCCCACACTTGCCCATATTGCTCGAGAGAAAGCAGGCATCATCAAGGAAGCTTCTGTGGTGATCATCGGGGAGACTCGAGAAGACCTCAAAGAAATCTTTCTTGCGGAGCCTCATCAAGAAATGTGGTTTCGTGGAGAACACTTCGACATTGTGGGAAACCACTTGGCCTTGGGTGGTCGCGCATTACACATTCGAACCCAACATGGCGAATATGAAGATGTGTTTGTGCCTCTGCACGGTTGGCATCAAGGAGATAACGCCACGGTGGCATTATGCGCAGTAGAAGCATTTTTTGGTGGAGCACTTTCTCGCGACACTGTTCTTGAAGGTTTCGGTCAAGTATCTATGCCGGGCCGTTTCGAAGTAGTGGGCCACCAGCCATTGGTCATTTTGGATGGCGCGCATAACCCCGCAGGGGCTGATGTATGTGCGAGCGTCTTTTTTGAAGATTTTGATCCCCACGGTCGTCGCATTCTGGTTGTCGGGGCACTGCGGGGGCGCGACATCGGCGACACATTGTCCGCACTTAAAGCTGACGAATTTGAAGTCGTGGTGTGTTGTACGGCACCTTCGCCGCGGGCTCTTTCTGGCACCGAAATTGGCATTGTGGCCGAAGAGATGGGTTGTGCTCACGTGATTCGCGCCGATTCTGTGGAACAGGCCTGTGAGATCGCATTGAGAGATGCCTCTAGTGATGACGCAATTTTGGTTGCTGGATCGCTCTATGTGGTGGGCGCGGCACGCACTCATCTAGCCAAATTGCTCCCCTGAGGGTGATTTTGGCGGGGCAAGGTCTCTGTGAGGGCCTAGCCTGAAGGGATGTCTACACGTACCCTCGTCTTGTTAAAGCCCGATGCCGTTGAGCGAGGCCTTGTCGGAACAATTTTGTCTCGTTTCGAAAACAAAGGTCTTCGCATCTTGGCCATGGAATTACGCACCCTGGATAGCTCCATTCTGGAACGCCACTATGAGGAGCATGTGGGTAAGGGCTTCTACGGAGAACTGGTGAGCTTTATGTCTCGTGGGCCTGTGGTGAGCTTGGCGCTTGAGGGCCCAGAGGACACTTGGGAAATCGTGCGCACCATGATGGGAGCTACAAACCCCGCAAAGTCTGCCCCCGGTACCATCCGCGGCGACCTTGGCACCTTGTTCACAGAGAACTTGGTCCATGGAAGCGATTCCGCCGATTCGGCCAAAAGAGAACTGGGCATCTTCTTTCCTGCTCTGTAAGAGCTGGAATAGTTACCATGACCAAGGTGTGATCCGATGGGGTCACACGAAAGAGTCTTCTCATGAGCCGTAATAATCCACTTTCACTTGGTCGCGACATCGCAATTGACCTCGGCACAGCCAACACATTGGTCTACGTGCGTGGTCAAGGTGTTGTTCTCAATGAACCCTCAGTTGTTGCCATTGATATGCGTGATGGTCGCCCCGTGGCTGTGGGATGGGAAGCAAAGCGAATGTTGGGTCGTACACCCAAACACATTGAAGCTATCCGCCCCTTGAAAGATGGCGTGATCGCAGACTTTGATGTGTGCGAAAAGATGTTGCGCTATTTCATCCAGCGCATCACCACTAGTCGTTGGAGTAAACCACGAATGGTGATTTGTGTGCCCTCGGGAATTACCGGTGTGGAACAACGCGCCGTGCAGGACGCTGCGGAATATGCAGGTGCTCGCCGCCCCGTGCACATCATTGAAGAGCCGATGGCTGCAGCTATTGGTGCAGATCTTCCCGTCCACGAGCCAAGTGGAAACATGATCGTAGATATTGGTGGGGGCACCACAGAGGTTGCGGTGATTTCCTTGGGTGGAATTGTTGTCGCTCAAAGTGTGCGCGTGGCTGGCGATGAACTCGACGAGGCAATCATGGCCTATGTACGCACCGAGTATGCGCTTGATATTGGCGTGAATACAGCAGAAGAAATCAAGATTCAGATGGCCTCTGCGTGGCCACTTTCTCAAGAACTGACTGCAGATGTGGGCGGTAGGGACACTGTTTCTGGGCTTCCACGCACTATCGAGTTGACTTCTGAGAATGTGCGCGACGCCATTGCCGAGCCAGTTACTGCCATTATTGATGCTGTGAAGTCCACTCTTGATCGCACGCCTCCAGAATTGGCGGCCGACATCATGGACCGTGGCGTTTATCTCTCCGGTGGTGGTGCCTTGCTTGCGGGTCTCACTCAGCGCATAAACAGCGAAACCGGTATGCCCTGTTATGTAGCTCCAGATCCCTTGTATGCAGTCGCGATTGGTTCGGGTCGAGCACTCGAAAACATTGAAGCGATGCGCGGAATGATGTCCTCGCCAGGGCTCGATCAACAGTAGACATACTTCCGTGGCGGGCTACACCTTCACACGGCGACGAGCAATCTTGTTGCTTTCGCTAACCTCGGTCATTTTGATCACGCTTGACTTACGTGGAAGTTCGCTCGTGGACTTTACTCGCTCGGCTTTTGGAGCAATTTTTCGTCCCGTGGAATCTGCGACACGAGTTGTGACACGCCCCATTCAGAACACTTGGTACGGCATCACTCGTTATGACGACGTGGTGGAGGAGAACCGTCGTCTGCAAGATCAAGTTGCTTTCAGCGAAGGTGCAAATATCGCAGCAATAGCCACGGTACGTGAGGCGCAAGAACTGTTAGCTCTCAACGGTCTACCTACGCTTGCGGGAATCGCATCGTGCACTGCACAAGTAGTGGGGCAGTCGCCTTCTAATTTCACTCAAACAGTCGAAATCAATCGCGGATCCGAATGCGGCATCAAGGTAGGAATGCCTGTGTTGAACGCCGCCGGCATGATTGGCAAAATCACCGATGTATACAACAAGCGCGCAGTGGTCATGTTGATTACTGATCCGGGGTATTCATTAGCAGTCAAGGTGGTGAATACGCCACCCACCACCACAACGACAACTGTGCCTGGTGCACCCGTTGTGACAACGACAACGACAACCACGACAACGACATTGCCGCCCACCACAACTACAACCTCGATTAAAGGATTTACTCCAGGGGCAACCATTGCCACTACAACCACCATTGCATCAGGCTCGAGTGGAGGAGTGACTGGACCTAATCAGCCAGGTCAGGCCAATAAATCTCCCATCACTGTTCCTCCTGGGGCAGATCTACCACTTCGTGAAACAGGTGCATTAGAGGGACGAGGGTTGTCGCGAACTCCAGTGGTGCGATTTATTGAGAACCAGCCCCGTTTTGGAGATGTGGCCGTGGGTTCACCCATCATTTCTGCTGGCGGTGCAAATTCACTTGCTCCGCCGGGAATTGTGATTGGAACAATTAACAAGGTCGTGCCGCGCACGGGAACCTTGGGGCCCATTTTGGAAGTGACTTTGTCGGCCAACTTAGAGAATCTGAATTTTGTTCGTGTGTTGTTGTATCAACCGTTAACAGAACGACCCGACACGCCATGATTGATCGAATTCTCATCATTGCCGAGAATCGTTATACGCGACTCGTGTTGCTGGGGCTTCTTTTCTTGTCACTACAAACAACCATCTTTAATGAGATGCGCCCTCTTGGGGTGTCTATGGAAATCATGTTGCTACTTGCAGCCTCTACCGGACTTGCCAAGGGATCAGAGACTGGCGCGATAGCTGGATTTGTTGTGGGGTTGTTGTACGACATGGTGTTGACCACGCCACTTGGCTTATGTGCGGTGGTGTTTTCGGTGGTGGCGTACTTGTCGGGTCTGGCTCATTCCTTGGTGCATGAACCCACATGGTGGTCGCGCATTTTGACGGTCATGGTGAGCAGTGCCATTGGCATGATTTTGATGCCCATTGCATTTACGGTGACTGGCGCCGAGGGTGTCTTTACTACAGACTTGATTGAGATGGTTGTGGTTGTTGCTGTATTCAATGCATTACTTGCGCTGCCAGTTGTGTGGTTGTGTGGTTGGGCATTGCGCGACAAAGTTGAGGTGCGCTGATGGCTCGCACAACTCCTGTATCGCGTCTATCAGTTTTGGCCACAGTGTCTTGCTTGTTGTTGGGACTGTTAACCGTACGGTTGTGGTTTCTGCAAGTTGTAGATGCTCCCGCACTTGAGGAGAGTGTGCGTGAAGTGCGTACACGGACTGTGAAGATCACTCCCGAACGTGGACGCATCTTTGACGTGAAGGGTCGGATTGTTGCCGACAATGAGCGTGTGTTGACACTCACTATTGATCGTGCAGTTATTGCGCGACCACTGGCACGTCAGCAGATGTGGGCAAGGTTGTCGGGAGCATTAAATACACCAGCCGAGGAGTTAGAAGATCGTTTTCTCTCAAAGCGGTATGACCAGTTGCAGCCTTTGCCACTGAAAGAAGACATCACCGAAGAACTCGCGCTGTTTTTGCGAGAGCGTAGTGAGGACTATCCCGGAATAGATATTCGCGAAGGATGGAGACGTGAGTATCCCTACTCACCGATTGCAAGCCATGTGGTCGGATTTCTGGGGGCCATCAAGGAAAGCGAGATCACGTATTATCGCAATCTCGGATACGACCCTGACGCGCGTGTGGGGCAATTTGGTGTCGAACAGACCTATGAAGCGGTACTGCGAGGATCGCCAGGATTTGTGAAATATGAAGTGGATTCTCGTGGGCGCATTCTTCGCCAATTAGAACGTAAAGAACCCATTCCTGGCAATGACGTGCAGTTAAGCATCGATCTTGATATGCAGCAGTTAACGGAACAAGCGCTGTACACAAAGATTCAAGTGCGCCGTCGCACAGAAGCTCCACAGATTCTTCTCTTTGGTGAACCAGATCCTCAATATCCCGAGGTGACGTACTACAAGGCACCCGCTGGCTCCAGTGTGTTGTTGAATCATGACACTGGGGAAGTGGTGGCCATGGCCAGTTATCCCAACTTTGATGCTCGATGGTTTAACGCAGGTATCTCTTCTGAGAAGTTCAATCAACTCTTTCCCACAACAGATGATCCCGATCAATCCATTCTGGTGAATCGCGCTATCTCGGGCAGATACAACCTTGGCTCTACATTTAAGCCCTTTGTTGCTTTTGCAGCTTTGAATACGGGACAGCTTTCTGGCGGCACCGATTATTCACTTGTGGATAGGGGAACGTACAAACTGTCGAGTATCCCCGATGAGCGGTGCCAATTAAATGTGAAGTGCGTGTTCAAGAATGCAAACTGTGGCAATGGTGCGCCGTGCAAATATGGTCGGATAAACCTTGAAACTGCATTGGCAGTATCTTCGGACGTTTTCTTCTACAAGATCGGTGAAGAAATTTTTACCCAACGTGGCAACCGACCTGTTCTTGAAGAGCAAGTACGGCTATTTGGATTCGGCTCGCCCACAGAGATTGACCTTCCCTATGAATTCATTGGCACAGTTCCTAACCGCGCGTTGAAGGAGCGTCTTGCCGCCTCTGGTGCAATCGCTGAAGAAGAAGGCGAGGGTTACTACGTAGGTGACAACTTGCAGATGTCTATTGGTCAGGGCTTGCTGTCCGCAACTCCACTGCAATTGGCTGTTGCGTACGGCGCATTGGGTAACGGCGGCAAAGTGGTACGACCACGTGTGGTGCGTGCAATTTGGAGTCCAGGGACACCTAATGGTGCATCCGGTCAAGTGGATCTCGATAAAGGCACTGTGTTGCAAGATTTCAGTGCACCACAAGTGGTGAGAGACTTCTCTGACCGTGCGGAAGTGATTGCTCCCATTGTGAAAGGTTTGACGCGAGTTATCACTGGACCTGGCACTACATCAGACTTCTATCACGCAACAACTGGAGAAAGATTGTTCTCTGCGTACCCGAAACGTACGCTCCCCATCGCAGGGAAAACGGGAACAGCACAGGGTGCGGGAAACCTTCCATGGAATGACTCTTCAGCATTTGCTGCTTTTAGTTTGGATAAATCGAAGCCCTACACCGCTGCGGCCTACATTGAAAAAAGTGGTTTCGGGTCGCGTGCTGCAGCTCCAGTGGTGAAGTGCTTGTTTACAGCTCTCGCCGGAAAGATGAAAGTAAATCCTGCCCAGCCCACGGACCCTCTCGATATCAATAGCTTTGAGGTAGCTCCTGCGCCACCCACATGGAATCCATTGTGTTTGGTAGGAGCCGGTTCTTCGGTGCGTGACTGATGAGTTCATCAATCTTTACGAGAAGACCAAATTCGGGTCTCGGCAATGTCAAACGAAGCTTTGTGGACCCCACTCGCAATATTGACTGGATTTTGATGGCAGCAGCGGGTGCCTTGACCGTGATTGGTGCGTTCATTATCTATTCTGCAACTCGACCACGTTTGCTAAACCGAGGTGCCGAT
>JBIKSB010000048.1:0-6825 GCA_044348855.1 Ilumatobacteraceae bacterium
ATACGCACGCAAAGAGTCTTTTGTGATGGCTATACCTCGAGGGTGTTTGCCCAAGGGAATGGTCTTGACTGTTTGCATGGTGTTGGCATCTACGACACTGAGCGAGAATCCACACCAGTTCGTTACCAGAACGTATTTCCCATCATCGGTTGCTTGTACATACTTCGGAACAGAACCCACGCGCGCAGCCGCGATGACTTTCATTGTTGACATGTCAATCTTGTACAGATATGACTCGTCAAAAGTGTTGCCGGCTTGACATTCGTCGTCGCCTTCGTTGTTGAATCCTCGGCCATACATGGAGTAGTTGGAGACATAGGCAAAAGAGCCGTCCATGCTGAAATCTGCTTCTACGGGGGACCCAGTAACTTTGCCTTCTCCTTCGAGTCCCAGCATTGACCGGGGAACTTCATCAGAGATGCGTTTTATGGGTTCACCCTCTGAGTCATACACGCTTACCCCGTGGGTGTACATCATGTTCTGCCCGATGACAAACCCCGAATTAGATGCAACAACTGACTTAGGGGTGATCTTGCCGCCGATTTGCTTGATTTGATTTAGTCGGTACTCCATTGCGGGAAATGGAAGAGGAGTAGGTGCCAGTTTTGGCGGAAGAGTGGTGGTTGTTGTCGTAGTGGTCGTGGTCGTGGTGGTTGTTGTCGTAGTGGTTGTGGGTTGGGCGATACCAAGTACCGAACACGACGACAAGAAAAGACTGGCGGCACACAAGGCCACAAGGGGGCGGAACATTATGGAAACGCTAGTGGTTCAGACGTCGTCGGTGGGGTCTGTGGCAGAGGTGTCGTAGCCTGCCTCCGCAAGGCGCAACAACAACTCATCTCGAGGGCTTGCACCAGGTGCTCGGGCCTTTTCACTGGCTACTCGCCAGCCGTGGCGTGAGGAATACACAAGCGGTGCCTCTCGGAGGCGTCCGTAGCCAAAGTCCGTCACTTTGGCAAAGAGCAATTCATGATCGGCCATCGTTTTTGTGTCGAAGATTTCCGCATGCACCCATGACAAGCAGTCCACCACCACAGGGTGATCATTCACCGATGTGAGGTATTCGGATGCGATGTAGTGAAACCTTCGTCCTGGATATGAAAAGTACTGGCCGATGTGTACCTGATCTCCGGCTAAAAACGAGACAGTGAATTGTCCGCTTGCGATCATGAGTGGGTAGGTGTCATGTTTGGGTGAGACACTCGCCATGATGATGGGCTCTTCGAAGGACACTTGAGTTACCCAATGCGAGGTGTATGCCCTGGTCACGCCGTCATGGGTTGCTGCCACTACTTCGACTGCTTTGGCAGCTTGGCCAAGGGCACGCTTGAGTTCGGGATCAATCATCAGACGAAACGCTAGAGCCAGATGGCCCCATCTCGGTAGTGAGATGTTTCATTGGACCTAGGAATCCCACCAATAAGGTGACCGAAATAAACAACACACCAATCACAAACAACGTGAGTGGAATGGACACCGACTCAACAATGAGTCCGAGCGCCAATGACCCGACCGGTTGCACAAGATGGGTGAGCGAGAAAAGAGTGCCAAACACTGGACCATGAAGATTTTCAGTTACACGTCGTTGCACTAGGGAGTTGCTCAGTGGGCTGACGGGGCCGAACACAAGGCCTAGTGCGAATCCGAGACCGATAAACGAGATTGCATCGGGAAGAAGTGCCATGGCGCATACAACTAATCCAATACCGCTCATTGACGTCATCACAAGATGTGGGGGCGACATGCGCGCACTGATGCGATGAAATTGCAGAGCACCAATCACTATGCCTATCGACATGGCCGAGAGAATGAATCCAAGTACGTGGGGTTGATCAAGATCCTTGAAATGTCGAGAAAGAACGATGGTCTCCACTGGCATGTATATCGCTGTCAACATGGTGTAGAGACCTACAAGAGATAACAGCGGTTTATCGCGCCACAACACACTCATACCAGTGCGCGTTTCATGTGCGACATTGGCGACTGTCGGTTTCTGATTGTGCTGAGTGGTGATTGTGTCGGTGCGAATAACACGCATGGTGAGGGAAGCCACAATAAATGCTGATGCAATGATTATGAATGTGGTGTCAACGCCCAATAAACCAATAAGCATTGCTGCGCCTGCAGGGCCCGCAATGGTGCCTCCAATAGCAGCTGCTTCAAATCGACCGTTGAACTTTTCAAGCGAGAGTTCTTCCTCAATTGCTATGCGTTGAATCATTGACTTGCGTGCGGTTGCCCCTGCGGGGTCAAACATTGCTCCGAAAATTGCAATCAGAAGAAGCCACAAGAAATTCAATCCCACAGTGCCGTTTGCAATAGGAAACAAAATGACTGAAGTTGCCGAGATGAGATCTGACCACATAGAGACACGGCGTGCTCCAAGAACTGCAATCACTCCACCGATGATGGGCGCAGTAAAGATGACAGAAAGACCACTGATGCCCAACACAATTCCGGCTTGGGCCGAGGAGCCGGTGGTCTCCAACACCAACCAGGGAACAGCCACGTGCACTGCAGAGTTGCCCGCACTGCCCAAAAGTGCAGAGATCTGTAATAAATGATTATTTTTGGGGCGCATATGACCACAGTAGTTCTCGAGGTATGAAATAAATAAGGTCTGTTCTCGCACTATTGCTGCAGCAGGTGGATTTCATGACAAAGTAGGGAGATGCAAGGAGGCATGCGATGAACGGTGACCAAATGATGCGGGCACATTCGGCGTCATTGCCTGGGCCCACATTCGATAATCCTGCGTGGGTCACTCCTGGTCCACTGCGTCATGCGCGCGTGGCCATCGTGACGTCGGCGGCGTTGTATGCCACAGGTGATGATCCCTTCAGTGCCGCAGATACAAGTTTTCGCATCATTGATCGTGAACGACGCGACCTAGTGATGGGGCACTGGAGCCCGAACTTTGATTCTGTCGGCGTGAAGCTTGATGTCAATGTGGTCTATCCCATTGATCGTCTTGAGGAACTTGCGGCCGACGGCATTATTGGTTCTGTTGCACCGCGTCATATTTCGTTTGCAGGAAACCAACCCGATGATGTTGCAACAATTCGATATGACTCGGGCCCCGCTGCTGCGGCTCTGCTGCGCCAAGATGGCGTAGACGTTGTCATTCTGACACCTGTTTGACCTCTGTGTTCGCGCACCGTGAGTGTGCTTGCGCATATTTTTGAAGCAGCTGGCATTGCCACCATCGTGTTGTCGTCCATTAGGGCAATGACGGAAAAAGTTGCACCACCGCGTGCACTGCATTGTGAGTTTCCTCTAGGACGTCCGTTGGGAATTCCCAATGATGCACAATTCCAACACGATGTGTTGCAGAAAGCCTTCGTATTGCTGGACGAGGCACAAGGTCCAGTTCTTGTGGACTACCCAGTTGTGATCGAGGCAGAAACAGAAGCGGTGGCGTGCACCCTTCCGCCACGTTTTGATCCCGATGCGCTACCCGCCGTAGATGAAGCCCGTGGAATTCGCAAGGCATATGACCGTGCTCGTGAGCGAACGGGAGTAACCGCGGTAGGTCGCGGACTTTCTGCCGATGAGATACCAGGTGCACTTGATGCTCTCCACCGAGTTGTTCAAGGTGAGCCATGGGCCGAGGTATTGCCGGTTCCTAACACTGCCGCACTATGTCACGACATTCGCGCGTACTACGAAGAAGCTGCTCTTGAATTGGTAGATGGACCAGCTCCTGGTGGGCGAGCCATGGAAGATTGGTTCTTCGAAAAGACAGAAGCGGGGCAACTAATGCTTGCTGCACGTGCCGCTATTCGAGATTCTGGTGCGAAGTTTCCTGTGTGGTTTTACATGACACCAGGGCATCGCTAGTTCTGCCACAATGAACCCATGAGTTCACAAACACCTGTTTCCGTTACCCGCGATATTGCTGCGTCACCAGAGAAGATTTGGTCCATGGTGACTGACTTGCCTCGCATGGGGGAATGGTCGCCGGAGAATCAAGGTGGCTCATGGGCAAAAGATGCAACTGGGCCAGCCGTGGGCGCAACATTTAAAGGGCGCAATAAGAACGGCAAAAAAGTCTGGTCCACATCTGTGAAGGTCAACGGATGTGACGCACCACGGCATTTCTCTTTCGGATTGATGGTGGGTGGAAAGAACTGGTGTGACTGGGTGTATGACATTGAACCCACTGCAACTGGTGCACGTGTCACGCATAGCTGGATCGATCATCGTTCAAAAATCGCCTCCACCTTAGGTAAATGGGTAAGTGGAGTAGCCGATCGCGCAGCACACAACAAGGCCAACATGGAAGTCACCATGGACAACTTGGTCAAGGCCGCAGAGTCCGCCTGACCCGCACAACAGCTGATGACGAGGCCCCAATTGGGGTCGCTGTGTACCTCTGTGGCATCGTATGGGTGTTCTTTTTAAAGGAGTGCACATGGAAGTCTTGACCGAAATCACCAACAACATTCTTGTTGTTACGTTGAATCGCCCCGAGGCGGGAAACGCTCTCAACGGTGCGTTGAGTGAAGGTTTATCTCATGCGTTGACCGATGCTGCAACCAATGATGAGGTGCGCGCCATTGTGATCACTGGTGCAGGAGAGAAGGTCTTCTGTGCCGGTATGGACTTGAAGGCGTTTGCGGCAGGCGAAGATCTGGCAAAGATTGGAATGGGCTTTGCCGCATTGCGTACATGCAAAAAGCCACTGATTGCAGCAGTAAATGGCCATGCACTTGCAGGCGGCTTTGAAGTAGTGATGATGTGTGACTTAGTCGTTGCAGTGGAGACTGCACGATTTGGTATCCCCGAAGTAAAGCGTGGCCTGTTTGCAGCTGGTGGCGGCGTGCGTCTTCCCGCACGCATTCCGTTGGCAATTGCACTAGAGATGGGTCTCACAGGAGATCCCATTGATGCGCCTCGCGCTGCAAGCTTGGGATTGATCAATCAGGTAGTCCCTGCAGCACAATTACGCGAAGCCGCACTTGCACTTGCTGGCCGCATCACTACCAATGGACCATTGGCAGTGCAGGCAACAAAAGAGTTGATGCTTGATGAGATTGGCTCCGGCAACCCATCCCTGATGGGTGAGTTGCAGAAGAAAGTCTTCTCTAGCGAAGATGCCAAAGAGGGCGCAACAGCGTTTGCACAGAAGCGCGCACCTGAATGGAAGGGTCGCTAGTTGACCATTCTTTCGCGGCCTTCCCAGTAAGGCGCACGAAGGTCCTTCTTGAGAATCTTTCCGCTTGGGTTGCGGGGAAGTGCATCAATCCAGTCCACGCTTGTGGGGCACTTGAACTTTGCAAGATTTGCTTTTGCAAATTCAATGATTTCGTTCTCTGTCACTTCGACGCCTGCTGCCTTCACAACAATTGCCTTTACGGTCTCGCCCCACTTTGCATCGGGAACACCAATAACTGCAACGTCTGCAATTCCTGGGTGGCTCATTAACGCACTCTCCACTTCGGCGGGGTACACATTTTCGCCACCAGAGACGATCATGTCCTTCACGCGGTCGTGAATGTAGATGTAGCCATCGTCATCTTTGTAACCCGCATCACCAGTCTTGAACCAGCCATCAGCATTGATTGATTCATCAGTTGCCTTTTGGTTGTTCCAGTAGCCCTTCATCACTTGTGGTGACTTCACCCAAATTTCGCCAACCTCACCGGTGGGAACCTCGGTGTTGTTTGCATTGTTCATAATGCGAATCTCCACGCCAGGAGCAGGAAGTCCACATGAGCGTAAGCGATGTGGATTGGGGCCCTTTGGATCGTGATCTTCTGATGGCAACAATGTGGTGGCACCTGTTGTTTCTGTGAGGCCGTAGACCTGCATGAAATCACACTTGAAGGTTTCCACGCTCTTGGTGAGAACTTCAAGAGAGATAGGTGATGCGCCGTACACCATCAAACGCAAGCTGGAGAAGTCTGCATCATTGACGTTGGGCATCATCAGCATGAATTGCAAGACGGCAGGCACTAAGAATCCGTGTGTGATTTTGTGGTCTTGAATCAAGTTGATTAACGCTGAGGGATCAAGATCACGCATGATGATGGATTGCGCACCGACGTATTGTCCAGCAGTTGCCCAACCGCCGCCACCAATGTGGAACAGTGGCATTGCAACAAGATTCACCATGTCATCGCTAAGTTTCCAGAACTCGCGCGCACCAGGCAACAAGCAAAAGAAGTTGTGGTTTGTGAGCATGACGCCTTTAGGGCGTCCAGTTGTTCCACTGGAGTACAACTGAAATGCAACATCGTGATCTTCAGAAACAACGCCTGGGTCTTGAGTGGAAGCGCCTGCAAGCCATGATTCATAATCAGTGTCGCCACCGGCTCCACCAATGATGACAATCAGTTGTGTGCTGGTGAGATTTGGGCGAATTGCTTCGATGACTGGAAGAAAATCTGCATGGGCCACAAGAACTTTGGCCGATGCATCGTTGACAATGAATTCAACTTCTGGTGCGGCGAGTCGCCAGTTGATATCTACTGATACTGCATTGATGAGCGAGCAACCATAGAAAATCTCAAAATGCTCAATGCTGTTTTTATCCAAAAAGGCAACACGATCTTGTGCTGATACTCCAGCTTCACGCAGTGCATTTGCAACACGTACCGAGCGGTCTAGCAATTCACCCCAAGTACGTGTGCGTTGGCCCTCGACCAAAGAGGTGGTGTCAGCCATGCCCTTGCCATGGGTGCGGATAATGTCTGCGATGGTGGTGATTTCCCTACTCATGAGGACAAAATCTATACCGCAAAAGTGACGTTCGGCACGGAAAAAAAGACCCGCGCATTGAGGTGAAGGGAACTACACCTATTTACCTATGCGCGTACTAGA
>JBIKSB010000049.1:0-6761 GCA_044348855.1 Ilumatobacteraceae bacterium
AGCTTCTCTACGTTCGCGGGCTTGTGGCCTCTCGGCTGCAGGAGGGAAGAAAATTGCAGATAAACCACGACACTCAGCACGATCAGACCAGCTTGTGTCATCCCATTCTCTGAATGTGAATAGATCGCCAATGGCCATGGTTGTCCCCCAACTTCGCCGTGCTCCTGTGACAGATTAGCGGAATTTACTCGTCGGTCAATTCTGAGAATTGAGGAAAGTTATCCACAGGGGAGAGGGCTCGAAAACTACGAATAGCCCAGCGCGCAGCGCACGCCTTGGGCAAATAGATCGACATCTTCTGGGGTGGTATCCCATGAGGTCATCCAGCGCACCTGGTGAGTGGCCAGATCCCAATCCCAGAAGAAACTCCACTCTTGGAGCGCCTCTTTCACATTGGGTTCCACAATGGGGTAGAGGCTGTTGACGGCAGGGCGAACCAATTGCAACGACTCGATATCAGACAACGCTTCATACAGCCTCAATGCCATCGCATTGGCATGAGATGCCGTCTCAATCCACAATCCGTCTTCAAGTGCAGCGACAAATTGTGCGCTAATGAATCTTTGCTTTGAAGGCATCTGAGTGAACTGTTTACGAATCAATTTTCCACGAGCACTGTGAGATGTTCGCGGGAGCAGAACAACTTCGGCCCCCAACATTGCATTCTTCGTACCACCAAATGACACTGCATCGACTCCCGCACCAAAAGTCAGTGCACGAAACGTGTCAGCGTTACCACCCAGAGCTGCAACCGCATTTGCGATACGCGCGCCGTCAAGATGCACACGCATGCCAAACGAATGTGCAGTCTTACAAATGGCAGCAATCTCATCGGCGCTGTACAAAGTACCTAACTCAGTGGCTTGGGTAATCGAGACAACGCCAGGTTGTACGTGGTGGATGTTGCCTAAAGCCTGAGCAGCTGACGTGATGTCGTGGGTGCGGATCTTGCCATCAACCGAAACAACATCTTGCAGTTTTGCGCCCAGCAATTTCTCTGGAGCACCTGTTTCATCCACATTGATATGCGACCACTGCGTACACAACACAGATTCAGCAGGCTGCAGAATATTTCCTAAAGCCACCACATTTGATCCCGTGCCGCCAAAGACACAGAGCATCTCCACTTCAATGCCACACAACTCATTGAAGAGATCATTGGCGCGATGAGATAGTGCGTCATTGCCGTAGGCGGGGACATGTCCATCATTGGCACGTGCCACGGCCTCGATGTAGCGAGGATGCGCGCCACTGAAATTGTCACTGGCAAAAAAACGTGTCGGAGGCGTGGGCAAATTCACCACTCAAAGACTATCTGTACGTATTATTTCGTCATGACGAAATACGCACCCACACCGGAGTCAGGCGAGAAGGCACGTCGATGTAGATGGTGTCGACATACCTTGGCGACAAAAAGCGGGCCGGGACGAAAAGCCGAGTTCTGCAGCCAGAAATGCCGTCAATGGGACTGGGTATCCAGGCAACGGGCAGCCGACTTGGAACTGTCCGAGAATGAACTAGTCATGACACGTGACGAACTGGACACATTGAAAGATCAGATCTTTGTTCTTCATTGTGCGCTCATAGATGCAAAGACAGATCTCCAGCACGAACGTCATACCAAAGACAGTCTGAGGGAAATGCTGAACTGGCTGATTGAGGCCGCAGAGCCTGTCGCTGCCGCTTCCCTTACTCCCTCGTTGCGCCCATAATGTCCGTTATGTAATTTTTATATTCCTGAATATTGGCGGGCTTTCCTCCCCATGGATACGCCACCTAAGGTGCCCACATGACCACTCGCCATCTCAGTTCCGGAGTCTCACAGTCACAAGTCTTTGACGAGCTCGAATCGTTTCGCACCCATGACGTCCAGTGGCGTGACGGCCGTTGTTTCACCCTCGCCTACAGCGCGGGTACCGAAGCCCTCGCGGTCGCCGAGGAGGCCTACCGGCGCTTCTCTGGAGAGAATGCTCTCAACACCGCTGCGTTCCCCTCGTTGCGTCACATGCAGCAAGAAGTCGTAGATACCGTCAACACGTGGTGTCATGGCGACGACGCCACGGCGGGTTTCATGACCTCTGGTGGAACCGAAAGTTTGGTCTTGGTCGTGCGCTCCGCTGTACAGCGTTTTCGTCGCGAAGGCCGTCTCACCGCAACCCCCAACATGGTGCTACCCACGTCTGCCCATGCCGCGCTAGAAAAAGGCGCCGACTACTTCTCCGTAGAGAGTCGTCGCGTTGAGGTGGGTTCTGATTGGCGCGCCAACGTTGCGGCGATGTCGCGCGCTATTGATGAACACACCATTTTGATTGTGGGTTCTGCACCTCAATACCCGCAAGGCGTAGTAGATCCCATTGAAGCCATTGCTGGCCTTGCTCTGCAACACAACATCAACTGTCATGTGGATGCTTGCATGGGTGGCGTGACTCTTCCCTATTTGGAAAAACTTGGCGAGGACATTCCCTTGTGGGATTTTCGAGTCCCTGGAGTGACTTCAATTTCGGTGGATCTCCACAAGTACGGATACACATCAAAAGGAGCCGGTGTATTGCTGCATCGCAACAAGCAATTGCGAAGCGATCAAACTTTTGTAACCGACAACTGGCTCGGTGGCATGTACGGCTCGTCAGGCATCTTGGGAACTAAGTCTGGCGGTCCCATTGCATCAGCATGGGCCGTGATGCGTTTCCTCGGCGAAGATGGATATCTCGAAGCCACACGAAGCTCGCGTGCATCTACACAACAACTCGCAGCCCATATCGAGGCACATCCAGACTTAGTTTTGCGGGCACAACCCGATTCCACTCTCCTCTCCTTCGGCACTGTGGATGAAAAACGTCATGACGTATTTGCTCTCGCAGATTTACTCATTGCACGTGGCTGGTACATGGATCGCCAAGGCCCGCCTGCCAGCATTCATCTCACCGTCAATGCGGTGCACGCAGCACGAGTCAAAGAGTTTCTTTCAGACCTGGATGAGTGTGTCGCCAGTCTCAACGGGCAATCCGGCGAGATGGGATCATACGCATCGACTGAATAAGTCGATTCCCACTACCCCGGTCAGTAGCGACTACGGTAGAGAAAAATATCTGTTTGGGAGAGAGCACATTGTGCCGCCGAAGGAGCAACCGCCCCGGAATCTCTCAGGCAAAAGGACCAAACAGATACACAACGCTGGAAAGAGAGGGTCACTCCTCCGCCGACGGGGAAAGCCTTCATAGGTGAAGCTCTCAGGCAACAACGACAGCGGGGGTCAACCAATTGGAGACCCCATGAACACCTCTTCGCATTCGCTCACAACGCCTGGCTTCTCCCCGCAACACTTTGCGTCTCGTCATCTCGGATTAACCGACACAGATCGCCGCCACATGCTCGACACCATCGGCGCAGCATCTGTTGAGGAATTGCTCGAGCAAACTATTCCCCAGTCCATTCGTTTAACAGAAGCACTCTCTGTGCCTCAGGCGATCGCAGAACATGACGTGCTCTCCGTTCTCAATCAGAAATTTTCTTCTGATGTGCACCGCACTTCACTCATCGGCCAGGGCTATTACAACACCATTACGCCTGCAGTTCTGCGTCGCAACATGATGGAAAATCCGGCGTGGTACACCGCGTACACCCCATACCAACCAGAAATTAGTCAGGGCCGCCTCGAGGCACTGTTGAATTTTCAGACCATGATCTCTGAGGTGGTTGCACTTCCACTTGCAAATGCTTCGCTCTTGGATGAGGCAACTGCGGTAGCAGAGGCCGTCACCATGGCGCATAGAACCTCCAAAGGCTCGTCCGATACCGTGCTCGTGGATCGCAACATCCACCCACAAACATTGTCGGTTCTTGCCACGCGACTCGAACCCATTGGATTGATTATTGAGCAGGCCGATGTTGCAGAGATGCAACCTGGTGATCACTTTGCTGTTGTTATCTCATGGCCCGGCAGTGACGGCGGCTTGTGTGACATTGACACCGTCACCCGAGTGGTAGATGCAGCACATGAACGCAAGGCCATTGCCATTGCGGTATGCGATCTTCTCGCATGCACCATCATTGTTCCACCAGGAGAATTGAATTTCGATATTGCTGTGGGTTCATCGCAACGCTTTGGCGTGCCCATGGGCTTTGGCGGACCACACGCAGCATTCATGGCAACACGTCTGGAATATGCCCGCTCTCTTCCTGGCCGACTTGTTGGAGTGAGCACCGATACCGAGGGACGCCCCGCACTAAGGCTCACTCTGCAAACTCGCGAGCAACACATTCGTCGCGAAAAAGCAACATCGAACATCTGCACAGCACAGGTACTCCTTGCCAACTTGGCGGGGATGTATGGCGTCTGGCATGGACCCGATGGACTTACCGGTATTGCACAACGAGTGCATTTATTGGCCGCCGCTACCGCTCATGCACTGCGCAGTGCAGGACACCTCGTCATCAACGATGTCTTCTTTGACACTGTTGCAGTCAAGGTGGTCGATGCGTCTGCAACGTCAGCTCATCTGCGTGCACACGGGTTCAATGTGCGCATTGTTAACGACACCACAGTGTCCTTCAGTTTCGATGAGACAACCACACTCATCACCGCTCAAGAATTTGCTGCCTTGTGGGACGCCCACTTGGTCGATAACTCCCCCTCCCCACTCAGCATCCACCTACGCACAACTCAATTCATGCAGCAGTCGGTCTTTCACCGATATCGCAGTGAACACGAAATGCTTCGCTACCTTCGCTCTCTTGCCGATAAGGACCTAGCCCTTGATCGCACCATGATTCCTCTGGGTTCATGCACCATGAAACTCAACTCCACAACCGAGATGGAACCAGTGACGTGGCCGGAGTTCTCCGCATTGCATCCTTTTGTCCCCGAGGATGAATCAGTCGGCATCCGTTCAGTGATCACAGAACTTGAGAACATGCTCGTCGCAATCACGGGATACGACGCAATCAGTCTGCAACCCAATGCCGGAAGCCAAGGAGAGTTTGCCGGGCTCTTAGCAATCCGTGCATATCACCTCTCACGTGGCGATACACAGCGCACAATTTGTCTCATTCCTTCAAGTGCACACGGCACAAATGCAGCGAGCGCCGTGATGGCTGGCATGGATGTTGTGGTGGTGAATTGTGATGCACAAGGAAACATCGATGTGGCGGACCTCACTGCCAAAGCGCAACAAGCAGGTGAACGACTTGCTGCCACAATGATCACATATCCATCCACGCATGGTGTTTTTGAAGAAGCCATCAGCCACATCTGTGCAGTTATTCATGACAACGGTGGACAGGTCTATGTGGATGGGGCCAACATGAATGCACTCGTAGGCACTGCACAGCCAGGCCGATTTGGTGCCGATGTAAGCCATCTGAACTTGCACAAGACGTTCTGTATTCCACATGGTGGTGGCGGGCCAGGTGTGGGCCCTGTAGTCGCACGAGCTCACCTTGCCCCCTTCCTACCAGGCGACCCGCGGGATACACAGAGCACTCGACCCGCTATCTCGGCAGCACCGTTTGGCTCAGCAAGCATTCTCGCAATTCCATGGGTCTACATCATGATGATGGGGCCACATGGGCTACTACAGGCCACCGCTGATGCAATATTGTCTGCCAACTACATCGCATCACGCATACATAGTTCGTTCCCCATCTTGTATCGCGGCAACATGCAACGCGTTGCGCATGAGTGCATCCTGGACGTAGGAACTGTTCTTGCAAATACAGGACTCACAATTGACGATGTCGCCAAGCGTTTAATGGACTACGGCTTTCATGCCCCCACAATGAGTTTCCCCGTGGCCAATACGTTGATGGTGGAGCCCACCGAGAGTGAATCTTTGTCGGAGCTTGATCGCTTTTGTGACTCTATGATCTCAATACGTCGCGAAATTGATGCAATGGTTGCCTCAGGAACACCTGCGGAGAATTCTATTCTGCGTCATAGTCCTCACACAATTGAAGATATTGCGCAGGATTGGAATCGTCCCTACACCCGACAAGAGGCGCTCTTTCCATTGCCTTGGTTACGCCAGCGTCATTACCACCCACCGGTGTCACGAATTGATGCGGCATTTGGTGACAGAAACATTGTCTGCACATGTGCCCCCATTGAGGCCTACTCACGCACTCTTGAGACAGATACTGTGTCGGTGTGAACGAAAACGACTCCACCACTCACGACACCTCAGAGACGACCCAGGTTCACAATCCACTAGAACAGCTTTTGCAACTGCTTGCTCTTGTTGATCCCATAGAGGTTGCGTCCAAAGCAGTTGATATTTCTCGACGCACAACTGAGTCACTGATTTCAATTGTGGAGAACCTTGCAGTCACGGTGGATAATCTCAATCGCACCACCACACGTATCAATGCCCTACTGGACGACATTGAAGAACCCATGCGTCGCGTGATGCCACAGGTGGGAAATGCAATGAATGCCATGGCCACCATGGGCGAAGCAGCAACTCAGTTGACTGAACTGTCTAAACGTCTTGGTCCACTCACAACTTTGGCAGAAAACGCCGGTGGATTATTTGGCTTCAAGAATTCACGCCCGTCAACCCCGCCCGAAACAGGCAAGCCTTAGATCGGCGATCGTTTCTACTTTTTTGAAACGAATGGAACGCGCGACACGGTGCCTTCCACAGATGTACCGCGAATGTCGATAGTGACAACGTCACCTTCGGACCACTCACCGGACATCAATACAAACGCAATGCAATGGCCCAATGTCGGAGAGAAGTTGCCACTAGTGACATATCCAATCT
>JBIKSB010000050.1:0-6681 GCA_044348855.1 Ilumatobacteraceae bacterium
GGGAGAACACCATTGTTGTCGTGACTTCTGATCATGGCGAGATGCTTGGTGATCATGGACTGAAAGAAAAAATGGGCTACTGGGAACAAGCATTTCATGTGCCCTGCATTATTCGCGTGCCCGAGATGACTTCGGCTCATGGAACACGTGTATCTCACTTCACCGAGAACATTGATCTGTTGCCCACGTTGTGTGAAGTTCTAGATGTACCCACACCACATCAATGTGATGGGTATTCGCTTGTACCGTTTCTGGAAGGAGTAGCTCCCTCGAGATGGCGTACAGCCGCAACTTGGGAATTCGATTGGAGTGCGTACTTCATTGATCGAAGCCCCGAGGGCAGATGGAATAGACACCTCACTTCTTTTTCTCTTGTGACTCGACGTACTGAGTCGCATGCGTTAGTGCAGATGGCCGATGGCACAAGCATGTGTTTTGATCTTGTGACAGACCCTCATTGGAAGACTGCAGAAACAAATACAGAAGTGGTGTTGCAGCTTTCCCAGGAACTACATGCATGGAGAATGCAACATAACAAGCACACCTTTACGGGCTTTCTGGTAGAAGATGGCGGCATCGGAAGATGGTCACCTGAGGTAGCGTGGCGCACGTGAGCACGTCGTCAGTTTTTTCTCTTACTGCAACAGATAAAGAGTTCTTCAGCACAAATGGGTGGCTACTCACCGAGCCGCTTTCCACAGAAGATGCACACAGAATTCAGGAATGGGTGGGAGCAATTCATGACTGGCCCATGAACACCGATAATGCATCTTGGTTGCATTATCAAGAGATGACCATTCATGGGCCCCGGTTATGTCGTACTGAGAATTTCACTCCATTCCATGAGGGGATGTTTAGTCTTTTGCGCCAGGGTGCCTTGCTAGATATCGCATCTCAATTGATGGGTGAACAGGCAGTTCTCTACAAAGAGAAAATTAATTACAAATTGGCTGGCGGCGCCGGCTACTCACCGCATCAAGATGCACCTGCGTATCCCTTTGTTGATAATCACATTTCCTGCATGGTGGCCGTGGATGATGCAACTACTGAGAACGGTTGCCTAGAAGTAGTCAGTCAATGCCATCACGAAGTCTTGGCCATGGACAACAAAGGCTGTATTGATCCTGCACTAGTCGCAACCTTTCAGTGGGAACCAGTGGAATTGCGAGCGGGTCAAGTGCTGTGGTTTCACTCACGTACACCACATAGAAGTGGTCCAAACAACTCACGTAAAGATCGCCGTGCCTTGTATCCCACCTATAACGCATTGCGAGAAGGCGATTTACGAGCTGCGTATTACGAGCAGAAGCTGCGTGAGTTCAACGAACAAGAAGCAGTAGGCGGCACTGTGCGGGTGTCCTTAATTGGGGATTTCGAGGGAAAGCCTGTCTGATGAAGTTTGAGAAGGTAGCCGACATCGTTGACCTTTATCGCCAATGTGGCGAGCATATGTATGACGAAGAAGTCTCCCAAACCACTCACGCAGTGCAATGTGCGCGACGCGCTCAAGACGATGGCGCATCTGCGGATTTAGCTCTTGCAGCTCTTCTCCATGACGTTGGTCATCTTCTGGAAATTCGTGCCCAAGAATCGGCTCACGTGGTCACCGAAAAAGATCTTCGACATCAGGATTCTGGATCCCACGCGTTGTCGAATCTTTTTGGTCCGTTGGTAACCGAGCCCATTAGATGGCATGTGGAGGCGAAGCGATTTCTTTGTGCGACAGATAGTGAATACGCACAAAGTTTGAGTGCGGGATCTACTGCAAGTTTGGCGCTCCAAGGTGGCCCGATGACGGCCGAAGAATGTACACAGTTCCTTGCACAACCACAAAGTGCAGATGCAATTCGTCTTCGTAGATGGGACGATTTGGGCAAAGATACCGAGAACTCACCGTCTTCAATAGATGAGTTTGCACACTTGCTTTACTTGTTTGTTGGAGAACTTGACAACTAACAGAATCAGTTAGCGGCTTGCTTCTAATTCGTACATGGGCAAACCATTTGTAGCCACCCATAAACCTGCGCCCACCTGGGTAAAAAATGGCTTCAATTGTGTGCGATACCAAGATGCACTGCGTTTGTACACCTGAAGATCTGTTCCTCGTGCATCCACAATGTTCTCGTAGTCCCATTTAGTGGGCAATTCGAGATACAACACATGGCGGGTCGCAGACGCAATGTTTTCAATTGCATTTTTGAACGATGAATTGTCGAGATATTGCAACACACTGTGGCAAACAACAAGATCGTATTTTCCTCGTGGCTTCCATTCGGCAATGTTGCGTTTCTCGTGATTCCACGTGGCGCATGCGTGGTCGCTGATATCTATGGATCTCACTTGTACATGTGGATGAGTGGAGTTGTACCAATCTCGCCACATTCCCATTCCTGCGCCGACATCTAGCACCGAATCAATAGCGACACCCCACCATGCGCACATGTTGTGTACCGCAGTAGCAAGGTGAGCGATGCGCTCAGCATCGTGCGCACCGTCTTTGCCATAGAAACGTGCGTAATAGTCACCATCAAAACGAGCCATGGCTACAACGCTAGGAGGTAAAGCCAGAAGCAACCCATACATCCACACTCACGTGTGTCACTGGTGCTGCGTCTGCCGCGGTTTGCCATACAAGGGGTGTCATAGAAAAGAGATCTTGTGCTGATTCATCACTGAGTTGAAGATCGAATTGAATCCGTTGTGCATGTACTGCGTGCTCTGGTGGCACATCACGTCGCTTCTCGCGTTCAATAATGCCTGCATCACGTGTAGGTCTCATTTGGTGGAGATGGTGTGCGCCTGGTGTCACTGTGACCCACTGTCCGCACGCTGTAAGCACTCGTTGAAATTCTTGATGTGAATGTGGTGCAAAGACACTGAATACAGCATCACATGATGCATCAAGAACGGGCAGTCGATAGGCGTTCCCGACGGCAAAGTGTGCGTCGGGGAAAGCTTTACTCGCCATGCGGATGCCTTGCTTGGCGATATCAATGCCGTATCTATATGGGGAATTTATGTGGGATAGGTAATACCCTTCGCCACAACCCACATCGAGCACGGGGCCGTCAATCTGTGCGATAACCGTGGCTAATGCATCTGCAATCGGGGCATATGCACTTGTGGACAAAAATCGACGCCGGGCTGCCAGCGATGCGGGGGTATCGCCGGGAACGGTGTCTCCCGCGATTCGGCCCGCCACCAATAAGTTGAGGTATCCCTCGCGGGCGCGGTCAAAAGAGTGCCCATTGGGGCACACCACACCCGAGATAGTGGATGTGAACGCCTGCATGCAATGTGGACATGCGAATATTGAGGGGACTTTTGACACTTCTGCCATATGAGCAGTCTCTCATTAGGCTAGAGAAATGGAGTTGTCATGACGAACGCTGTGTTTACGGCACGCAACACAGCGCTAGTGGCACTAGGAGCAGTGGATGCCCCCCTTGAGGTCACCTCTGCTTGGATCGACGAGCAATTGGCCGAGACCTATGCCGCATCTGGCATTCGACCTGGGCTGCTGGAAAAAGTAGCGGGGATCCATAGCCGCCGTTGGTGGCCCGAGGGCACCACATTCGACCAAGTAGCAGCCGAAGCCGGTCGTGTTGCTCTGCAAAATTCTGGGGTGAGTGCATCAGAGATTGATGTGCTCATCAGTACATCGGTCTGCAAGCATCACCTAGAACCGTCATTGGCTTCATCGGTGCATCACCAATTGGGCCTTCCGACATCGGCAATGAACTTCGATTTGGCAAATGCGTGTTTGGGATTTATCAACGCCATCTGGATTGCATCGCAACTGATTGATTCTGGACAAGTGCGTTATGTGCTGATTGTTGATGGAGAGGGAAGTCGCTACACCCAAGAAGAGACCATTCGCCGACTGCAGATGCCGGGTACAACAGCAGAGGACATCTTTGCTGAATTCGCATCTCTTACTCTCGGATCAGGTGCTGTGGCGGCAGTGCTAGGGCCAGCAGATCTCGGCGGTCACCGCATTGTGGGTGGAGTATCGCGTGCTGCAACAGAGCATCATGAACTTTGCATCGGTTCGCTTGACCGAATGACAACCGATACGCGAGGTCTTCTGGAAAATGGAATTGCGCTTGCCCAAGACTGTTTTACCGAAGCAGAACAACACGAAAAATGGTTGAAGGACATTGATTGGTACATCTTGCATCAAGTAAGCAAAGTGCACACCGACAGTGTGTGTGCTCAGTTGGGGATTGATCTTGAAAAAGTTCCCGTCTCGTATCCCACACTTGGGAATGTGGGGCCGGCCGCAATTCCTCTCACCATGGCACACAATCAGCATCTTTTTGCCAAAGGTGACAACATTTTGTGCATGGGAATTGGCTCCGGTTTGAATGTCAGCTTCGTTGAATTGCAATGGTGACAGACGCGTCTCAACTACCCGAAATTGATTCTTCATGGGTGCGTACGTACAACGTCGACCGAGACGGAATCACTGAGAGTTTTTCAGTTCTTGAATCCGCACCCGAGAATCCTCGGGGAACAATTGTGTGCGTGCATGGCAACCCCACATGGTCGTACATGTGGCGCAATTATGTGCGTGAACTAGGCACACAATGGCGGGTTATTGCCCTTGATCAGTTGGGCATGGGATTTTCTAGTCGATCTGGACAATCACGAACACTTGCGATGCGTATTGAAGATCTGGATGCATTGCTTGCCTCGGCCAAAGTAGATGGGCCCATCACACTGATTGCACATGATTGGGGCGGCCCTGTTGCGCTTGGTTGGGCAACACAACATCCAGAGCGTGTGGAAAAACTTGTGCTGTTCAACACTGGCACTCAGATTCCTACAACAGGAATTCCCGGACTCATTCAAGTGTCCAATGCTCCAGTTTTGCGCAATGCCATCTGTACGTGGTCGAAAGCCTTCATTACAGGTGCGGTTGTCACCACAGGTGGGATCACCCGCGATATTCGAAAGGCGTATTACGCACCGTATAAGACGCCATCTCGTCGCACTGCAATTGCAGATTTTGTTGCAGATATTCCTACATCAGATCATCATGTCACCGCACCTGTGCTTCAGGAATTGGCCACTCGCGCCCACATCCTGCAGGTGCCTACGTTGTTGATGTGGGGAGTACGTGATTTTGTTTTTCACACAAGGGTATTGGCCGATGTGCAACGTAGTTTTCCTCATGCACAGACCATCACGTTAGATACAGGCCATCTCTCACCTGAATACACATATGGGCCTCGTCTTGTGCGTGAGTGGTTATTGCAACCAGGTGTCCCTACAACGGGCGGTCACACTCATGGTGCCCCCGATCTCAATCATGCATTGCGTCGTCGCTCTATAGAGACTCCCCATTCAGTGGCTGTGTGGGATGCCAAAGAGAAAATCAGCACTACATGGCGCGAACTTGAGACCATGATTCTGCAATGCCGCGCACATTTGATGAACAATGGTGTGCTATCCGGTGATCGCGTGGCAATACTTGCGCCCTTCACTGCGCGCACAATTGCGTGCATCTATGCATGTTGGGCCCAAGGCGTTACTCCTGTGGTGGCCGACCCTGGATTAGGTCTTGCCAATATGCGCCGTGCCCTGCGAGAGAGCCGCCCCGCATTCGTTGTCACAATTCGCGCCACTCGTATCGCTGCGCGCGTGCTTCATATTGCGCATCGCGCAAAAAGACTTGATCTCTCTGCGATAACCGAACCTGGCCCACAATCTCCGTCTGATTGGAACAATATTGCCGATAGCCACATAGCCGCTGTGTTGTACACCTCGGGTGCAACTGGGCCTGCAAAAGGAGTTGTGTATACACATGGCCAACTCCGTGCATTAGCAGCAGCTATTCAGAGCCAGTTTTCTATCAGCGATAACGATGGTATTGCAGCGGCTTATATTCCTTTTGCGTTGTATGGTCCCGCCTGGGGAGTTGCAGTGGGCCTGCCGAAAATCAATGTTGTGGCCCCAGGAAAATTGTCATCACAACATCTGCGTGAAGCTCTTGAAGGAGTGAACGGAACAATTTTGTTTGCAGCACCTGCGCCATTACGCAATGTGATGAAGGGCGGAGAGACGTTTCCAGGTGTGCGCTGTGTGATGTCGGCGGGTGCACCAGTCAGTGATGTATTGCTGCGAGATGTTGCGCGATCGTTCCCTGACGCTGCTCTGTTTAGCCCTTACGGCATGACCGAGATGTTGATTGTGACTGACGGAATTCGCGGAGATGCCCGCAGCGTGCGTGGTGTACCAGTGGGGCATCCCTTACCTGGTGTTGAGGTCATGGTGTTTCCATTCGGGTGTGTCGCATCTGATGATCTTGCACCAGTTCCCGCAGGTGTAACCGGTGAGTTATTTGTTGCTGGACCTTGGCTGTCGGTCGGATACGACCAACATTGGTTACGTAATCGAGATGCTCGCGTGCATTACGCCGGTCGTGAATGGCATCGCACCGGCGATGTCGGTCATGTGCAGGACGGAGTCTTTGTAGAGGGCCGTATTGCGCACGTCATTGATGTTGCGGGTACGAGGATTACACCGGTACCCATTGAGCAATCAGTGGAGGAGATGTTTCCCGGCGTCACTGCAGCAGCAGTGGGAGTAACGATCGACGGCCAGCAATCACTTGTGGTGGTGTTGTGCGACGGAAGTAGAACTGGTGTTGCAGATACTGCAATTCACAATGCCGTG
>JBIKSB010000051.1:0-6645 GCA_044348855.1 Ilumatobacteraceae bacterium
CAAACCTTTTTCCACAGCCCCATTCCACGCATAGCCAGGAGCCGAACCATAACCACCCAAGTCAAGACCCGCACAGAAACCACGCCCCGCACCGGTGAGGACCACCACACGTACATCTCGATTCACTGCAATTTCGTCTAGACGATGATGAAGCAGCTCCACCATCTCAGAAGTCATCGCATTCAGCGAGTCAGGGCGATTCAAAGTGACAAGGGCAATCCCCTCGCGCGGAAAAGTGAGTTCGACGTCGGCCATGACACATCGTGTCACGACTACTGTCGTACCATCGCCTCGGACACACCTACACCCTTTTGCGACGCAACAATCGCACAGTTCCGATTTGGACGTTCAGACCCGACCACCACAATCGATGCTGAATCCTTGTGGCGCGCAACATGGACACCTAGTGGACCCGCGACCATGCATGTGCATGACCCTTTAGGAAAACGACAGACGGAGTTTTACGGCCCCGGCGCGACCTGGTTGAGTTCCACCGTAGATGACTTGTTTGGCAACCATGACGAGCCACCATCAATTGCACCTGCCCATGATGTGGTGCACCTGCTTCAGAAGCAGTTTGGCGCACTACGCCTTGGACGAAGCCACACCCCATTTCACGAGATTCTTCCAGCGATTCTTGGACAACGTGTCACCACACAAGAAGCCGCCCAACAATGGAGCCGCATTGTGCGCAACCATGGAGAAAAAGCACCCGGACCACACCCAACACTTCTTATCCCGCCTTCGCCTGAGGTGCTCGCAAAAATTCCCTACACAACTTTTCACAACTACGGAATAGATCGACGACGTGCGGACACATTGCGCCATGCTGGTCGACTTGGGCACTACCTCGTTCGTGATTGGGATCGCACTGTCGATCCATCACAACACACCGAAGCCCTCATACATCTGCCCGGCGTCGGCCCATGGACTGCAGCTGTTGCGGGTGCGCTTGCTTTTGGTGACCCTGATGCGATTGCCGTAGGAGATTTTCACCTCAAAAACACCATCGCATGGGCTCTCCATAAGAAGCCCCGCGGTACCGACGACGAGATGTTGGCATCACTGTCGCCCTATGTAGGCCAACGGCAACGAATTGTGCGATGGATACAGATGGCAGGTATCTCGGCCCCAGCCAGAGGTCCTCGACGCCCCATTGTGTCGATTACTCATCTGTGAGCCCCGAGAGGCGTAATGTTTTCTCACACGCTCGCTCTATGAAATCACCCGCTCTCCTCTCTCGCGCCCTTCCACCCGCTACCGATCCGTGGGGTCGCGCTTTACGCATCGGCGCCATTGCTTATGTCCTCTCGCGCATCTTTGTACTGATGGGTGTGGCCGTAGTTGTCGCAGCCGAAGCCGTGTGGGCGCGACTCAACAACGAAGAACCCGCAGGTGGGCTATCAGGTCTTGTCGAAGTATTGAGCAATTGGGACGGACACTGGTACATGGAAGTAGCCCGTGATGGCTACCCGCATTACATCATGCCCAACGTGACCTACTTCGTGTCGGATGCACGTGCGGCATTCTTTCCGCTGTATCCGCGTGTAGTGCACCACATCGACAATCTTCTGCCAGGTGGCCCGGTCAGTATCGCTTTGCTCATCAACCTTGTTCTCGGTGGTGCCTTCGTCTTACTTGCTGGACTCATTGCCCGTCGATTGTTTGATGTCCGGACAGCTCAAAAAGCAATGGTTTTAGTGGCCTTCTTTCCCGGAAGTTTTGTTCTCAGTTGGGCATATTCCGAGGCGATGTTGCTCACTATTGCCGCTTTATGTTTTCTCGCCCTTCACCGCCACATGTGGCTTCTGGCGGGCATCTTGGCTGCTTTTGGCACCGCAGCACGCCCTAATGGACTCGCACTTGTTGCTGCATGTGCCGTTGCGGCACTCATTGCCATTAAGGAAGATTGTGAATGGAAGGCACTCATTGCGCCCGCGCTTGCACCACTTGGGTTCATTGGATTCATGCTCTTTCTTCGACATCACACAGGCGAAGACTTGGCGTGGTTTCGCGTACAGCGTGAAGCATGGAAAGAAGGAACAAGTTTTGGCGCCACTGCGGTGACACGCACGTTTGATTTCTTCTTGAATCCCACAAGTTCGCCTACGTCGCTTCTTACCGCAGCATCAATGATTGCTCTCATCATTGGTCTTGTCGCCTTGTGGAAACATCGCATTCCTTTGATGTACATCGCCTATTCCGCTGTCATCATCGCCTTGATGTTGCTTCCCGCCACAGTGACCGCACGTCCGCGCTTTCTCTTCACTGCCTTTCCACTTCTGTTTCCCGTGGCACGAATGTTGCGCGATGACGAAGACAAATGGTGGCCCGTGGTCGTGCTCATCATGGCCACAGGCCTCGTTGCAGTGACAGGCATGTACGGCGTACGAGCCGCAATCCCCTAACCCGTTAAAACGGGAGTCGACGCCAGATAGGTAATGGCAGATTCTTCAGTACAAGGAAAAGCCAGCGCAACGCGCCTGGCACCCAAATCACTTTCGTCTTTCCCGACAAAGCACGCACCGTTGCACGGGCCACAGACTGAGCATCGGTAGAAAGTGGAGCTTTCTTCATTCCTTTGGTCATTTTGGTGTCTACGAAACCAGGTCGAACAATCAAGATCGATACACCAGAGTCGGCAATTTCATGATCAAGAGCTAAAGCAAAGCCATCGATTCCAGCTTTGGTGGCACCATAGGCAGGATTTGCGCGTCGCACTCTTTCTCCTGCAACCGATGACAACAACACGATTTTTCCATACCCTTGGGCGCGCATATGACCCGCTAGGGCATACATCAGCGACATTGTTCCAGTGAAGTTCACATTCGCCATTTCGACAAGACCAGATGGATCGGCGAAATAATCCCGTCCTTCATTCAGAAGCCCTTGAGCAATAACTGCCACATCAATATCGCTCACAGCATTCACGACTTCTGACACGACATGCTGCATTGAGGCTGCATCGGCGGCATCCCATCGAATATGGAAAAAATCCACTTCAGGGAATGCCTCTGACATCTCCTCGGTCGATACCTGAGCGCGATCTACATCACGGCTTACCAAAACCACACGAGCAACACCTGGCTTGAGAATCTCTTGCAAGATTGCTACGCCGATGTCGCTTGTGCCACCGAACAACACAATGTTCTGATGAACACCCACACCATTTTTCATTTCTATACTCCCTGAACTAAACCTAAACGACGCGATAGATCGCTTCTCCACATGCCGGCCGAATCCATCGCGTCACGCACGGCCATCCACTCATCAAGTCGTGGATACCCACGCCGCACTGCACTGGGTGCCACATGAGAATCTTTTGCCAAATAGTGTCGACCACCGGCATCTAGGACCATCGCATCCACTCGTGACAACAACTCGGGCAAACCCTTTAACCCTGCGGCCATGTCCAGAGTTAATGTCCAACCTTCTGTCGGGAAAGACATAGGCGCAAGATTTTGTGGACCCATTCGCTTGAGTACCGCAAGAAATGATGCGACTCCAGCATCTGAAAAGGTTTCAATCACACGACGCAGCACATCAGTGCGATCCAAAGGAACGATGAATTGATACTGAATGAAACCCTGATTGCCGTACAGGCGATTCCAGTTGGTCACGCCATCTAGAGGATGGAAAAAAGCGGGAATTGATTCACAACCCACATGTCGCTGCGCAGGTGCCTTGCGATACCACACTTCGTTAAAAGCACGAATCGAGAGTTTGTTTAGTAAACCGTTAGGAACCCAACCGGGAGCCGAGACGCGCAATCGAGGGTCATACTTCAGTGGTTCATCACCGGACACATCACTTATACGCGCATGGTTACCGCGAGTAAGTACCCCGCGCCCCATTGATGCTCCCGTGGCAAGAAGGTCTACCCAACACACTGAATAGCGATAGCCGTCATCATCGCCATCTGCCGACATTGCCGCACATACCGCGTCGAAGTTTCCCAATCGTTCTGTTTCGACGAGAACTTGAGATGTCTCTATTGGTAGGAGGGCAACTTGAGCTCGCAACACAATTCCAGTGAGCCCCATGCCTCCCACTGTTGCCCAGAACCACGCTGGGTTATTCTCCGGCGATAATTCAACTACTTCGCCCGATGACAGCAATACGGTCATAGATCGCACATGTTGTCCAAAACTTCCATCTACGTGATGATTCTTGCCATGCACATCGGAGGCAATGGCGCCACCCACGGTGACAAAACGCGTCCCAGGAGTGACAGGAACAAACCAACCTCTCGGCACACTAAATCGCAATATGGCGTCAAGGCTCACGCTTGAGGCAACGTCGATAATTCCTGTCTCTGGAGAAAACGTAATGTCTGCACCCTCATGGTCTGATTCAGAGGTGATTTCAATAACCGTGCCACCCGCGTTTTGAGCTGCGGCACCATAGGAGCGACCAAGACCTCGAGCAATTGCGCCACGCGGCCCGACATCGTCAAGAGCACGAGAGATTGTGTGGGGATCGGAAGCTGACACCACATCAGCCACAGTCCACGCAGTGCGGCCCCAACCAGAGAGACGTTTGTGAGGCATTGCCCAATTCTAGACCGTCTAAATACCTCAGAAACTGTGATAGCTCCTGGGAGTATGTCGAACTAGTTCACATAGACAGCAAGCCCGTAGATCACAACCCAAATCAGGCCATACACCTGAATGGTGCGATCCCGTATAAACACTTCTTCAGGGGCTCCACCGCCACCTTTTTCCAACACCATCAGGTAACGAAAAAGAGCCAAGACCATGGGCACAATCGAGACACCATGAAGTGGAATTATCTCATCGTTGTTTGTGGCATTTTCAAACGCCCACAGACAGTAGGACAGCACTGTTGCGGTACAAGAAATCACAAGTAACTGCCGCAGAAAATCCAACGTGTACGACTTTAGAGATGCACGAGTGTCGCCAGCCGACTCACCGAGTTCGAGCAATTCAGCAAAACGCTTACCGGTGACGATAAAAAACGAACCGAATGTAACGCACAGTACAAACCAATTCGACATGGGAGTCATGGTTGCTGCAGCACCGGCCATTGCACGCAACACGAATCCACTCGACACAATCGCAAGATCTAGCAAAGGAACATGCTTGAGACGCGTGCTGTAGCCGAGGGTGAGAACTGCATACAGTGCCAACACCGCTCCAGCTTGTGGGCGCACCACAAACGCAAGCACTGGTCCCCCAACGAGCAAACATGTACCTACTACACGTGCAACTCCCAAAGGAATGAGTCCACCAGCGATGGGGCGATGCTTCTTCTTGGGATGCAGTCGATCCTGGGCAACGTCTTTGATGTCGTTCCAGTAATAGGTACCACTAGCGACAAGAGAGAAAGCAATGAACACCACAATCGACTTCCACAGTGGCTCCCATTCGTTCAACACACCCAAGGCGCCGGGTGCAGCGAAAACCAGAAGGTTCTTCGACCATTGAGTAGGTCGAGCTTCTTTTATGAGGGCCTTCATCATGACGAGAGACCCGTCAACTCATCTTTTGCCACAAAAAAAGAGTGGCACGCCAAGGCAAGCACTTCCTTATCTCCAGCGGAATCTCCGTATGCGTACTCCACGGCATCAATCGATAGCCCCGATTCCTCGCACCACTGAGAGATCCGACGCACCTTTTCTGCACCACGACAATTTGCCCCATCTAAACGTCCTGTTGCCACACCATCCACAAACTCAAGCCGAGTACACAACACCGCATCGGCTTCCAGCAAATCACCAAGTGGTGCAAGATACGTCTCGAAAGACGCCGAGACCAGCACCACCACATGGCCTTGTTCTTGATGCCATCGATAACGCTCTGCAACATCTTGACGCATCCAACCGTTGTATACCTCGTCAGCAAAGACCACAGCATGAGAGTCAAGTTCTGTTGCCTGAACTCCAGTGAAAGCAATTTTGGCAAACACAGCCTTCACGGCATCACGATCTCGTGACACCAACGCAGAAAGCACGCTTTTGGGTTGTCGCAGTATCCCCTGAATTAACCGTGATGTTCCTGCCACGCGACGAGTAAAGGGGATCACACAATCACGCACTGTCAAAGTGCCATCCACGTCAAAGACCGCAACTGTGACATCCATAGAGGCGAGATTAGTTCTCGATATCGACAGGACCGAGGATGTCAGCCATGTCGGAAAAATAGTGAGGCCAACTCTTGCTCACCACTTCAGGATCCTTCACCAAAATCCCATCATTAAGCAGTGACAACAATGCAAAAGACATGGCCAGACGGTGATCGTGGTGAGTCTGAAGTACTGCAGATGCCATCTTTGGTCGACCTCGAAAAGACAAACCATCGTCTTTTACATCGACGATGGCGCCAGTTCTGGCAAGTTCGGCCGCAACATCACCAAGACGATCGCTTTCTTTGTTGCGAATAAAGCCCACGTCATTGATGAGACCCTCGCCCACACAATGCGTCATCGCTACCGCTACCACCGGAACCAAATCTGAACAGTCAGCCATATCCAATGACAGCGACGACACATGTACCCCTGGCGAACATGACATGACAATGTCGTTATCTCGCACGCTCCACGCAGCACCCATCTTCTCGGCAATCTGAAGGATTGCCGCATCTCCTTGATGCATCCCAAGTGCCAAGTCACGAATTTGTAACTGAC
>JBIKSB010000052.1:0-6632 GCA_044348855.1 Ilumatobacteraceae bacterium
GTGCCCGCTCTAATAGAATTTCTTTGTGTCAAGGATTGCTGTCATCGGTACCGGATACGTGGGTCTTTCAACGGGGGCTTGCTTATCCAAGTTGGGTCACGATGTCGTTTGTGTTGACGTAGACAGCGCCAAGATCAAGGATTTGTCCAATGGAGTGATTCCCATTGTTGAAGAAGGCCTGGAAGTCCTCGTTCTTGATGGACTGCAAAAGGGAACCCTCCGTTTCACCACAGAGTTGAATGAGACGGTTGCTGTTGCAGAGGTGGTGTTCTTATGCCTGCCCACACCCCAAGGGGAAGATGGCAGTGCTGATCTGTCTTATGTTGACAAAGTTGCGCAGGACATCGCTTCTTCATTGAAGAGCAGCGCAGTTCTCGTCAACAAATCAACGGTGCCGGTGGGTACCGCTGTACATGTTTCTCGGATTATCAATCGGCCTGATGTTTCCATTGTCTCCAACCCGGAGTTTTTGCGTCAGGGAACAGCGGTTCATGATTTTCTTCATCCTTCAAGAATTGTCATTGGTGGAGACAACGATGCAGCGATTGAGATTGTTGCGAATCTCTATCGGGATGTTGATGCCCCATTACTGCGCATGAAAACTGCATCGGCAGAAGCGTTGAAGTACGCAGCAAATGCATTCTTGGCGACCAAGTTGACATTTATCAATGCAATGGCAGATATTTGTGAAGCAGTGAACGCGGACATTTTTGACATCGCGAGTGGAATGGGACTTGATCCGCGTATTGGAACTGACATGTTGAGTGCTGGTCCAGGTTGGGGAGGAAGCTGTTTCCCGAAAGACACGCGTGCACTGGTCAGTATCGCTGCAGACGGCGGATACGACTTTGCTCTCTTGCGCGGTGTGATCGAGACCAACGACCAACATTACGAGCGCATTGCGAAGAAGGTCATTGATGAATGTGGTGGTTCTGTGCAGGGGCTGACTATTGCTGCATGGGGACTTACATTCAAAGCAAACACTGATGACTTACGTGATTCACCGGCGATCAAAATTTTGCAGATGCTTCATGCTTCTGGTGCACGTGTCATCGGTTATGACCCCACTGCAAAGAAGAAGTACGAACAGTATCCCTGGATTGAGATTGCACCGTCTGCGCTTGATGCGTGTTCCGGAGCAGATGCACTCGTGCTTTTGACGGAGTGGTCTGAGTTCTCTCAGATTGAACCTGCTGATGTAGCTCTTGTTCTCAAGGAGCGCCGTGTCATCGATGGACGAAATGTTCTGTCGAAAGATCGCTGGGAACGTGCAGGATTCCGACATCGAGGTGTTGGTCGATGACCTCTCAACAGGTCAGTTCACTACGTGTGCCTAAAGAAGCTTTTGCTTCCGAAGGCCCCGAAATACTGCCTGGATTGCCGCTGTCGCCAGGAATAGTGGCAATGCTGGATCAAGAAAGAGTTCTCGCTCTTCGTGGTGATGGAAAAATGCCACCCGATCCATTCACCCCGGGACAGCTTTCTGCTTTTCTTGTCTGGTTGCAGAAGAAGAATCCTGATTCCTTGACGGGACTCCCTCGTTACATGGAAGCTCTGTACAACGAACGAGTTGATTTACAAAAGGCAATGCCGCAAGTAGCTCATGGCGATCTTGGTGCGTTCTCCTGGTGGTCGTATTTGTTTGGCCGATTTGAAGTTCCGTCATTCAGATTGTTTGGACACTTCGCTCGTGGTCGTGGCGAGATTCGCGATGGTCAACGAATCAATGGCGGTGCTGATGTCATCGGATTCCTCAATGCAGAACACGGAATTGGCGAAGCATCTCGATTGTTGGTCGAAGCATTGGAGTCATCCGAAGTTCCCATTTCCAAGATTGCGTATAGAAATACACAAAGCCGTCAGAAAGTTTTCCTCGAAACCGATGACATGGGCGTGTACAAGACGGTGATTGCTGCTGTGAACGCGGAGCTCAACAAGCCTGTGAGGGACCAGTTTGGCGAGAAGTTCTTTGATGATACGTATGTGGTGGGGCAGTGGTTCTGGGAACTAGAGGTTGCACCGACTTGGTATCGCGATGCGTATCAGTACGTAAATGAACTGTGGGCACCAACAAAGTTCATTGAAGAGATGTTGCGACGTGAAGCGCCACAACACATTCCTGTGCGGCATATGCCATTGCCACTTCGCAAGCCAAGAGTGGTTGAGGATGCACGCCGTAGTGATCTTGAACTTGATGATCGATTCATGTTCCTGTTCACATTCGATTTCATGAGTGTGATGAAGAGAAAGAACCCACTGGGTCTAGTTGAGGCATTCAAGAAAGCGTTTGAGCCAAACGAAGGACCAATGCTTGTTCTCAAATCAATCAATGGTGAAACTCGTCCTGAGGGCTTTGCTGAGTTGATGAAAGCGATAGATGGTCGTGAGGACATCATCTTGATGAACAAGTATTTGGATTCACATCAATCGGCTTCCCTGATGAATCTCTGTGATTGCTATGTATCTCTGCATCGATCAGAAGGCTTGGGCCTCACAATTGCAGAAGCGATGCTTCTCGGAAAGCCTGTCATTGCGACGGATTACTCAGGCAATTTGGACTTCATGAAAGCCGAAACGTCATACCTAGTGTCCTGGAGTCGAGTCAAAGTTGGCGAAGGTGCTGAGGCCTACGACCCGAATGCAACGTGGGCGGAACCAAATTTGGATGAGGCTGCTGCGCTCATGCGAGAGGTATATCTCAATCCAGAGAAATCTAGAGAGAAGGCCCTTGCCGGCAAATCGGATCTTGAATCACGGTTTACGCCACAGATCACTGGAGAACGCATGAAGAATCGTCTGGAAGAAATATGGGAAGTCATCAATGTTTAGGTCAATAGGGAACAAGTTGCGTCACCAGATTGCAGTGGCAATTGATTGGCGAGTTCGTGACGTACTGGAAGCTGAGCGAAGGGCAACTGTTGAATTGGGCAAGACCTTCATTGAGGGCACTGCACTACTCAGAGATCAACAGGCCTTGCTGGAGCAGCGAGTAACTGAACTTGAGAAGAAGATTCGTTCCTTGGACAAGGGTTCGTAGTGTCATCTGTCATTGCACCCGTGAAGCGAGTGATTGCTTCACACGAACTGTTGTGGAATCTCACGTTGCGCGAGTTGCGCACGAAGTATCGCAAGAGCGTATTGGGTTGGTCATGGTCCATGCTCAACCCGTTGGCAACTGTTGCCATCTATTCATTCGTCTTCGGGCACTTGTTTCAAGCAGCAGCACCAGTAGGCACCAACAGCGGTATCAAAGTCTTTGCGTTGTATTTGTTGTGTGGTTTGTTGCCGTGGAACTTCTTCATGCTGGTCACCAACACCGGTATGAACAGCATGTTGGCCAATGCCGCCTTGGTGAAGAAGGTGTCATTCCCGCGCGAAGTGTTGGTATTCGCTAACTCTTTGCACGGCATCGTGCAGTTTGGCATTGAGATGGGCTTGCTCACCATTGCCTTGCTCATCGCGGGCAGCATCTTCTTGCCGTGGTTACCGGTGGTGGTGTTGCAGATGTTCTTGCTTACGTTGTTTGCGACAGGTCTCGCATTGGGCCTCGCCGCGGCCAATGTGTACTTCCGAGACCTCGGATACCTCTGGCAGATTTTCACGCAGGTGTGGTTCTTTGCGACCCCGATTGTGTACACACCAGAGATCATCGAGGGTCGTGTGCCGAACTGGGTCGAGATGATTATGAAGCTGAACCCAATGGCCGTGTTTGTGCAGGGCTTCCGTCGCAGCATGTATGACGGCAGGTTCCCTGGCTGGGACAACCTGGGTGCGTGTGCGCTGGTCGGAGTCGTTGCCATGCTTCTGGGCTGGTCGCTGTTTACCAAGCTCTCGCGCCGCTTCGCCGAAGAGCTCTAACCCGACAGATGATTGGGCGGTTTGCTCCGTCGCCTACGGGCGTATTGCACCTCGGCAATCTCCGCACTGCAGTTGCTGCGTATGCATCGGTGCAGGCGAGTGGGGGAACATTCCTCATACGTTTCGAAGACCTCGACATGCACAACGCCAATATGGCGAATGCGCAACAGCAACTTGATGACCTCGCCGCCATCGGGGTTATTGCTGCAGAAGCGCCTGTTGTGCAGAGCGAACGTTTTGTGTTGTATCACGATGCCATTGCGCGTCTTACCAAAGCTGGTCACACTTACGAATGCTTCTGCACGCGCAAAGAAGTTCTCGAAGCAGCGCAAGCACCACACGGTGGTCAGGTGATGTACCCGGGCACATGTAGAGATCTCACCGATGGCGAACGAGAAGAACGACGAGGTGTTCGCCCTGGTGCACTGCGCCTTCGCGCAGGTGGCGCAACACAATCTTTTACAGATCACATACACGGCACGGTGACAGGCATTGTTGACGATGTTGTCTTGCGCCGCAACGATGGTGTGCCCAGCTACAACATTGCCGTAGTTGTTGATGATGCGTTACAAGGTGTCACCGAAGTGGTGCGCGGGGATGACCTTCTCGAAGTCACAGCCAACCAGGTGCATCTGCAAACACTGCTGGGCTACAACACGCCTGTGTATGGCCACGTGCCATTGGCCGTGGGTGACGACGGTGAGCGTTTGGCCAAGCGCCACGGTGCTGTCACGCTGGCAGACCTTGCAGCCCAGGGCATCAGTGCAGCCCAAGTGCGGGACATGTTGTGGGCAAGCCTGGGCCAGTCGGGCGATGCATTCTCATGGGATGCCGTGCCCCGACAGCCATGGGTGCCACCATTGACCCATGGGAAATCTTGAAGCAATCCTGGGATACCAAGGCGCACAGAACAGTGGCGAAGCCCGCATGGTGGGCGAGGAGATCATCCAGATGCCCTTCTGGACTCCGGAGTTTTGCGCCACGGTGATTCAGGCTGCACAAGCCGCAGGTGGGTTTTCTCAACAAGACGAAGACCCCGTGCCCGGATATGAGATCTCTCTTGCAGCCATCGCACCGCGCCTGTTTGAAGCCGTGGAGAACGACATTGGCGCACGCATGTGGCCCGCGATTCGCCAGTGGTGGCCGTATGTGGATTACCACGGTCTGCGCGACGCCTTCATCATTCGCTATGCCTTAGGCGAGCAAGAGAACCTTCGCATGCATCACGATGTTGCACAGGTGAGCGCCAGCATCAAACTGAATGACGATTACGAAGGTGCGGCACTTGAGTTTCCACGACAGAAGTTCTCTACAGAAGACGTGCCCGTGGGCGACCTCATCGTGTGGCCAAGCCTTGTGACGCATCCACATGAATGCACGCAACTACACAGCGGTGTGAAGTACAGCCTGACGGTGTGGTGCGAATTGCCAATGGCAATCGACGGACAGCGCAGCTACTAGAGAACGTGTAGTTACTAAAACTTACGCGTCGCGCTTGCGAACACGAATGGCCTTTTCGGCTGCATTACGACATTCGCCAGTCTCAAGATCAAACTTCCAACCGTGCAATGTGCACACCAAGTTGTCGTCTTCAATCTCACCGAACACGCTGAGGTCGGCATTGCGGTGCGGACAACGACGCTGCACGATGTAGTCACCGATGGTGATATCTGATTCATCAGATGGAATGCCTTGCAACTTTTGCTTGGCTTCGCTTTCGGTGCGGTTCATGCGCTCTACCGACAATGACTTCAAGAAGTTGTACAAGTACTCGTTGTATGCACCTTCGCGCCACGCAGTAAATCTGCACGACAAGAACAGCGAGTTCGACCAGTCAACAGCACGTGTTGACACGACTCGTTCGAGAAGATTGCGCGGCACGGTGAACTTGTAGGCAAAGGCTTGGCCTGCATGTTCTTCAACAATGCCATCGAAGAAGTTGATGTAGATATTCAGATCACCAGCAACGATGAGTGCATTGCCGCCCACGCCCTGGCGCACACTGGGGCTCATCGCCAGCAATGGCTCCCACCACAGTTTCAATGTGGCGATGATGTCGGTGTCGGGCGAGGCCCACGAGGCTTTCTCATCAGCAAGCCATGGCGCCCAATCGGCTTGATACTTGCGCAAATACGCTGTTTTCTCTGTGAACATGCGCGTGATGTCTTCGCCACTCATTGGCTGTTCCACAGTGACACCGCCACCAATCACCGTGAACGATGTGCCCGGGATGGTGGTGGCTGCATTCAAGCGACCAATGTCAGACATGCGCTTCTGGAACTCTGTTTGATCAGGGAAAATGCTGGCTTCTTCGCCCGTGACCATATTGAGATGGAACAAGTCGTCGTCAAGGAAACACGGAGGCCCCGCCGATGGAACAACAGTGGTGGCCTTGACAGATTCCACATAGCGCAGTGCACGAGAGAATTGACTCTCCACTTTGTCGCGACACAACTGCAACTTTTCTGCTTCGTCCATCTCGTACACCATCGGATACCAAATGGCGCCGGAGAACTGCAGCCAGTGAAGGTCAACCTTGCCATGTTGCACAAGTTCGTCAAGATCATTTGTGCGGCAATCGTTTTGATTCACCAATCGCGCGTCACCATCGGAAACAACAATCGCAGAGTCGCCACCAGGGCCATCAGTAATTGATGTCTCCACATGAATCGCGATCTTCACACCCGGAGCAATCTCTCGCTCAGATGCATTAATGGTTCGCTCAAACTTGCGGAACCCCAGCTTGTTGAATTCACGCTCTTGTTCACGTGTGG
>JBIKSB010000053.1:0-6590 GCA_044348855.1 Ilumatobacteraceae bacterium
TCATCAAGTTAGAAAGCATCCAGGGAACTTTCTCTGCCCAGATGCCACCAATGCGTGCTACAGATTCGGGAACAACATCCATGCCGTGTTGTTCAACAATGGGCCATCCGGCTTGCCACAACATAGGCAGTACTGCGTTGTAGGTGGGATTATTCAGAGGTTGAAAGTAGGCCGCCATACTGTCGAAATCGGGGCTTGCCCACCATGACGCATGGAAATCAGCCAACACATTCAGCAATGTCTTTGCATCATCAAGGCCGACGCCATCAAGTTGGTTCATCGCACGGTAATGACTGATGTCTTCCATGGCGATGGTGAAATCGGTGTTGTCGCCTGCGATGGCTTGGCCGTAACACTTAGCTGTCTTGAAAGGAGCTTTCTCTGCACACTCTGCATAGAACTTCAGTTCGCGAATGTAGAGAGCAAGTGCATCTGCAGTGAAGCGTTGTGTGAGATCGTCGGTGGGGTATTTCACCACGAATGACTTTGGTGCATTCGTTTGTTGAGCATAGGTAGGAGTTACTCGCTGCAAGATGCTGAGAATGCCCACACCTTCACCAATGCGCTGTGTGTCCACTGCAGTGACCGAGTTCTGTCCCTCGAGATCTCCACTTCCCTTGAGTAGGCCCTCTACCCACTGCGAAGTGATCTGTGATTCATTGCTAATCAGGCCAAGACCTGAACCGATGAGATCAACAATTGCCATAATGCCCCCCTTGGTCATGCATCCCCCGATGCGACTGACATGAACAATAGTTGGCGGGGAAGTAAACGCAAATAGAGCCGACCTAGTGTGGGTCTATGACGAAGTTGCGCATGGGTGTCATTGGAACGGGGATGATGGGCTGTGAGCATCTCAAGAACCTGATGGGTATTGACGACGTTGCCATTACGGCCTACAGCGACCCGAATGAGGACCCCAGACAGTGGGCACGACTCACCCTGGGAGAACTGGCCACAAACGCCACAGAATTTGTTCACCACCAGGACTTATTGTCCTCGGGATTGGTTGATGCTGTGCTGATTGCTTCGCCGAACTTCACGCATAAATCAGTTCTTGATGATGTCTTCGCAGCCGATCTGCCCGTGTTAGTGGAAAAACCCATGTGCACCACTGTCGAGGATTGCATTTCCATTGTGCAGGCTCAATCTCGGCGCACCGCTCTCACATGGGTGGGACTTGAATATCGATATATGGCCCCAATCGCAGAACTTATTCGTCAAGTAGATGGCGGTGTTGTGGGAGATCTGAAGATGATGTCCATTCGTGAACATCGTTTCCCGTTCTTGCAGAAAGTGAACAACTGGAATCGCTTTTCTCGCAACACGGGTGGAACCCTGGTGGAGAAGTGTTGTCATTTTTTTGATTTGATGAATGTGGTTGTAGATGCACGACCCGTACGAGTAATGGCGAGTGGTGGCCAAGATGTAAATCATCTTGATGAGATGTATGACGGTGAGCGATCTGACATTTTGGATAACGCGTTTGTGATTGTTGATTACGCAAATGGTGTGCGCGCGATGTTGGATCTCTCAATGTTTGCCGAGGGCTCTCGTCATGAACAAGAAATAGTTGTTGTGGGAAGCACCGGAAAAGTTGAGGCGCAGATTCCAGGTGACGGTCAGATCTACATAGGGAAAAGATCAACGCGACAAGTTGCAGAGATTCCCGTGGCAATTTCTGATGACGTTGCCCATGTGGGATTTCATTTCGGTGCAAGTTTTGTGGAGTGCCAACGATTTGTAGATGCTGTGTTGCATAACCGAGAGCCCGACGTGTCGGTAACCGATGGTCTGTGGAGCGTGGTCATTGGGGCCGCAGCGCACCGTTCCATCGAAGAGGGTCGCGTTGTTCAGATTTCCGAATTCGGAATCTCGTCATCACTTTTGTGACGACGACACTTGTCGGAGCAGTACAGAACGTTTTCCCAGTCCCTAGCCCACTTGCGTCGCCATTCAAAAGGACGTCCACAACTCACACAGATTCGCGGGGGATGTCCGTTCTTTGTTTGAGCGACGCGGGTCACCACCACATCGTAGGGTGCTCGATGTTCCCAGCGATACGGTGAGGGGATGGACGATCTTGTCTTGCTCGTTAACTTGCTTTCTACTTGGACAATGGTGGGCGTGATTTGGTTTGTGCAAGTTGTGCACTATCCACTTTTGTCTGTGGTGCCGGTGGAAAGCGCGGCATCGGTGGCTGTTGAGCACCAACGACGCACCGGTTGGGTAGTGGGTGCGCCCATGGCCCTAGAAGGTGTGACCACGTTGGCTCTCCTCGTGATGGTTCCAGAAGGTGTGGCGTGGTTCGTGCCATGGCTGGCAGGAATCCCGTTAGCAGTGGCACTTGGCGCAACCATCTTCCTTTCTGTACCTCGACATGAACGTATGGCACGACAACCCGATGCACAGGTAGGCAAAGAGTTGGTGTCAACAAATTGGGTGCGCACAATTGCGTGGACAATGCGCGGATGCATTGTGGCTGGAATGGTTCTTGCGACTTTGGCAGCACGTACATGAATAAGAAACTGTTAAGTGACGTACTTGATGCAACCGTCGTGCCGGGATTCTCGCGGGTGGGCTACCTGCTGCGCGCACAACTTGGCAAATGGTCGCCAGTATCTGAGATGAATCTTGCGGGGCGGGTAGTGGTCATCACTGGCCCCACATCTGGCTTGGGTGCCGCAACGGCACGTATGTTGGCTGCAACGGGTGCACAACTGGTTTTGGTAGCGCGTAACAAAGAAAAATGTGATGCAATTGCACACGAGCTCCACTCGTCTTTTCCTCAATGCAATCCTGTTGTGGTGATTGCCGAGATGGGCGATCTGTCTGCTGTGGCGAGTGCATCACGTCAGATTCGAGAACAATTTCCGCGAGTCGATGTACTGGTGCATAACGCTGGTGCACTTTTGCAAGAGAGATCTGTGTCGCCGCAAGGAATTGAACAGACCATTGCATCCCATGTTGTGGGGCCACATCTCATGACCACAATGTTGCGCGATGTATTGCGTGCCGCGAACGGCCGAGTGGTCACTGTGTCTTCGGGCGGAATGTATTCCACAGCATTACCCCAACTACAAGTGGGTGAGTCTCTAGAGATGCCTGCGTCCAACTACAACGGAACGCGTCAGTACGCGTATGCAAAACGTGCGCAAGTCACATTGAATGAGATGTGGGCTCACAAAGAGCCAAACATTGAATTTGTGGCGATGCACCCCGGATGGGCCGACACCCCTGGAGTGCAAGACTCCATCCCGTTGTTTCGTACTTTGACTAAACCCATCCTGCGGACATCTGCACAAGGTGCGGACACAATTGCGTGGCTTGCAGCCGTGCGTTCACTCCCAGAGAAGAGTGGCACCTTCTGGTCTGATCGCGAAGTGCGTTCAGTACACAAGACACCTATGACGCGTCGAGCCGACATCGAGGCTGCGCGAGATGCGTTGTGGGTGTGGTGCAACGAAGTTATTCAACCTTTTGTGGGTTAAGTATTTCGAGTGAGTTATTGGCGTGCCATTGCGGCGCGTTGTTCACCCTCTGGGTCTCGGTATGCGCGACCAATTGCATCAATGATGACTCGATGGAGAACGCCATCGGGAATCTCGAACTTTCCAGGAAGATTCTCCGAGATAGAACCCATCCGTTGATATCCCACCGAGAAGGGATCGACGCCGTACGTGAGTGGTGTGGTGATGGGAATGTTTCCGCTACCCATGGGGACATCGCCGTAATACAGATTCATCTCGCCGCGGAATCGACCTGTGGCGTTAAACACAGCGCGTACCAGAATGTCTCCTGCGGGAAGTTCTTCACTTGCAGACACCGTGGTGACGATGGATCCAAGAAAGTTGTGCACGTAGTGCAGGCGACGACCTTTGATGTAGAGCGCGTATCCGCCGGCATGACCTCCATGACACACAATGATGCCGTCACAATCGACACCAGCGGTGATGGTGAGCTCTGCATTGAGATGGAATGATCGGTTGCGCAAGTTAGGTGCAGTGGTTTCAGGAATAGATGCAATGCCATGGTGATACACGTAGCGCTGACGTGTCCAACGACGATCTCCATATCTTCCAGGAGTGTTATTCAGTGGAAGAACTTGATTCTTTTCTGCTTCTTGCCACCACAGTTTTTTCATTTCTTCTAACTTGTCGGGGAATTGCGCGGCCACATCGTGGCATTCCGAGAAATCTTGTGCCACGTGGTACAGCTCCCAAATGTCGTCTTCGAAGGAGCGTGCCGAGAGCTGGCGATCCTCGTAATTGGCCATAAGGGGCGGGTGATACACAACTGCTTTCCACCCATCGTGATAAATCGCACGCGACCCCATCATCTCGTAGTACTGCGTGAGATGTCGCTGTGGTGCAGTTGGGTCGTGGAATGTGTACGCAAAGCTTGTTCCTTCAACAGGGCTCTGAGTCACTCCCTTGATTTCCTTGGGCATATCAATGCCAATGAGTTCGAGAAGAGTAGGAGTGAGATCTACGGCATGCACATACTGCGCGCACGTCTTCCCCGGAGTCTTGAGACCTGCGGGCCAATGCACAATCATCGGGTCACACACGCCACCTTCGTGCGTGTCGCGCTTAAATCTCTTCAGCGGAGTATTACCCGCCCATGCCCAACCCCATGGGTAGTGGTTGTTGGAATGTTGTGTACCAATCTCATCAATATGACGAAGATTCTCCTCAAGACTTTCTGGCACAAAGTTGTAGAAGTACTTTTCGTTATAACTTCCAGTGGGGCCACCTTCAGCGGAAGCACCGTTATCGCTCATGATGACAACAATCGTGTTATCAAGTTCGCCCAATGAATCAATGAACTCCAAAAGACGGCCTACTTGTTCGTCAGTGTGGGTCATAAAGCCCGCGAAGGCTTCCATCAATCGGGTGTAGAGACGTCGCTGATCATCACTCAATGTGTCCCAGGCAGGAACCCATGAGGGACGTTCAGACAACTCGGTACCTTCAGGCAAAAGGCCATTTTGCACTTGTCGTGCAAAAACTTCTTCACGCCATGCGTCCCACCCTTTGTCGAATTTTCCTTTGTAGGCATCGATGTATTTCTTTGGTGCTTGATGAGGTGCATGACACGCACCTGGTGCGTAATACATAAAGAAAGGCTTCACCGGAGAGAAAGCACGCAAATCTTTGATGTACTGAATGGCACGATCAGTCATGTCTTCGGTGATGTGGTAACCCTCCTCTGGAGTTTTCGGTGGTTCCACTTGATGATTGTCGTGAATGAGATCGGGATGGTACTGATCGGTTTCGCCTGCAAGAAATCCATAGAAACGGTCAAAGCCTTTGCTGAGCGGCCAGTGCGTACGCGGACCACCGTCGTTGTTTTCATATGCAGGGGCTAAGTGCCACTTGCCTAATGCAAAGGTGGCATAGCCATTCATATTCAATACCTCGGAGAGGAATCCGTTCTCGGGCGGAATGTTGGCGTCGTAGCCGGGGAACCCTTGGGCGAACTCCACAACACATGCCATGCCAGATGCGTGATGGTTGCGACCTGTCAGCAGACATGCGCGAGTGGGTGAACATAACGCGGTGGTGTGGTAGTTGGAATAACGAAGACCTTTTGCGGCGAGAGAGTCAAATGTGGGTGTATCAAGATCAGATCCGTAACATCCGAATTGGGCGTATCCGACGTCGTCGAGCAACACCACAACAACATTCGGTGCATCCTCACGTGGTGTGTCAACAGGTGGCCACCAGGGTTCTGAGTCCTCGATGTACCGACCGACTTTGCCTTGGAAATCTTTATTCAGACCCATTGTGTTCCCCCCGTGTGAAGTTGTACGCCAACTTAGTTTCCATGGCACATGGCCATTGCGAGTACAGCGTATTTATCTTTGGGGGAAGAAGAACTACGCGAGCGGGGTTATCCCGCGACGCAGTGATTCGTTGTGGTGCCGATGCTGTCAATGGTAGAGACCAAGACATCACCGGGCTTCAGAAATACTGAAGGCTTACGCGACACACCCACGCCGCCAGGTGTTCCTGTGTAGATCACATCACCAGGAAGCAACTGCACAATTCCTGACAAATAGGAGATGATGTCGGACACGCTAAAGATGAGATCATCAGTAGATGTGTCCTGCACTGTTTCACCGTTGAGTGTGCATGTCATGTGTAGCGCATCACGCTGTGGGACATCGACTGCGTCAATGAGCCATGGGCCAAATGGTGAATAGTTCTTGCGACTCTTTCCCAGACTGAATTGTGGGGGTTGACTTGCAAATTGCAGCGCACGATCGGAGATGTCTTGGCCAACGGCAATTCCCGCAACATGATCCCATGCGTTCTCTGGTGCAATGTCGCGTCCGCCTTCTGCAATGACGACAACAAGTTCTACTTCCCAATCGATAGATGAACCCACAAGTGGGATATCCGCATTGCCATGTGCGACCGAAGAAGAATATTTTGTGAATGTCAAAGGTGATGCAGGAATAGGGAGTCCACTTTCCTCGGCGTGTGAGCGATAGTTCAAACCGATACCAAAAACTTGAGTAGGCCAAGGTGAGGGCGCATCAAGGCTGTTCACATCACATAATTCGCCCGAGTCTGCAGGAAGAG